>JAHDCA010000025.1:0-5528 GCA_020630115.1 Candidatus Dojkabacteria bacterium
GATTCTCTCAAGTGCAATAGGATTATGAAGCGGTGCCAGATCTGATATCTCTTCTAACTCATCTATAACCTCAGATGTTAGTTTAGTTGTCTCTTTGAACTTTTCACCACCATGAACAACCCTAAAACCGATTGCATCTACGCTTTGTATGCCTAAAAGGTATAGATCTTTGATGATTAGTTCAAACACTTTGTCTTTAAGGTCAAAATCAATTTTGACTTTTGTATCTAAGATATAGTCCTTCTTTATGTTTATTCTCAAAGAGATAGTTCTGATCTAGGATTACACTCTCATTATTAAAGAGTTTAACCTTAACAGTTGTACTTCCTGGATTTACGACTAGAATGTTCACACATCTATTGTATTGGAATTTTACAAAAATGCTATCACTTCTCACTCTATTGATGTATACTTATGATGCTTTAAGGAGGTTAGCGTAAAGTTGTTTTACACAAATTTAGAAATATTTCCCGCTGCTAGGATGTGGTCAATCCAGCGAAATATTTAAATTAAAGTAGAGAGAGAAAAGTATGGCAACTACTACACAAGGTACTGTTAAAACAGTCGTAGCTGACAAAGGTTTCGGATTCATCTCAGTTGAAGGTATGGAGAAAGACGTGTTCTTTCACATCAACAACGTTTCTGAAGAACTCGCTGAACGAGGAATCGGTCCAGGAGATCTAGTAGAATTCGAAATGGAAGAAACTGAAAAAGGTTTCAACGCTATTGATCTAAGAATCGCTAAAACTGAAGAGTAATTTTTCGAAATTATTTCTAAGTTAAGCACTTAGTCAAGATAAAGGTCCTGAGCAATCAGGGCCTTTTATTTTATATCCCGTAAATGAAAGATTATAAGATTTGCAATAATCAGTAACGTCGTAATTACAAGTATCGGTATTAATAAGATTTCTTCACTTGATAGACCTGTCAAAAGCTTAGGCCCATTGTAGTAATGCATTGCACTAAGGTATTTTAACGATTCTAGGTCTTCAATGATCTGTGAAAGTACGTGACATATATATGAGACCACGAGCATTACGGAGCAAACCCCTACTGCTATAGATTTATTTTTGAAGATGTTTTGGACTAACATAGCAGACATTCCAAAGAAAGTACCAAGAAATCCAGCAGCACAACTTGCAACAATTACAGGTTGCATACTTACATTGAAATCAAACAGTACTTTACCAATCCAGATTGACATTACCAATACTAAAGAAAGTACAACTTGTTGGGAAAGGACAGATAGTATCTTTTGCCCTGCGATATTGACTCTTGATTTGGGACTAGCCAAGAGTAACTCAAGTGTGCCATTCTTCTCTTCATCACCAATCGCACTTGCACCAGCAGAGATCGCAACTGCTGGCAGTAAAAGTGGGATGATTATTGAGTAATATTCAAAACCTAGCCATCCCTCAGGGCTTGCAACTTGAGCAAACTCTCCGAACAAACCATCTAACTCCTGGGGGAAGTTCTCTAGTAGAACTGGCAGTTCTTTAGAGAATGTTGAGTGAGCTGCGGAAAAGAGAAGTGAAAATCCAAATAAGCAAACTCCCCAAATGATCGTCGATTTTAGCCTGGATTTGAATTCATGAGTAGCAATGGACAACATAATAAGCTTTTAATAATAATGTAAAAATAGATCTTCTAATGTGATTTTCTTTTCCGAAATCTTGACAATTCCGTACTTAGATAACTTTCTGAAAAGTGCAGTTAGATCACCTTTTGTAGCTATTGTGACTTTTTTACCTGAGACTCTTGATCTCACAATTGATTTAACCTTTTCAAGTTCAACTTTCTTAATCGGTTTAGAAAGTGTTATTTCATAATTAGTAGTGTTTAGCCTTGAATTCTGAGTAAGGTCTTCAACAGCAATGATCTTCCCATCTTTGATTATCGCTAACTTGTGGCAGACTTTTTGTACTTCAAGCAGATCATGGGATGAGAGAAATATCGTAGCACCTTTAGAAGCTTTTGATTTAATCAACTTATAGAAGACCTCTTTCATAAGTGGGTCAAGTCCAGAAGTCGGCTCATCAAGTATTAGTAATTGAGGGTTATGCATAAATGCTTGAATAAGAGCGACTTTCTGCAAATTACCTTTAGACAAATCTCCAACTTTCTTAGTTAGATCAAGTTTGAATTTTCGAGATAAGCTTTTGATTTCTTTGTCACAATTAACACCCTTTAGATTTGCGAAATACCTAAGTGCCCTTTCTACTCTCATTTCTTCATAGACTTCAGCAGAACCTGCAAGATATCCAATATGTTTTTTGATTTCAGTCGAGTTGTTAACTGAATCTAGCGAGAAGACCTCGATCTTTCCTTTTGTAGGACGAATGAAATTTAATATCGCTCTAATAGTAGTACTCTTACCTGCTCCGTTTGGTCCTAGAAAGCCATAAATCTCTCCTTCTTGAATATCAAGGGAAATAGAATCAACGGCATTAAAATCTCCAAAAGATTTAGTCAGTTCTTTTAATGAAATTGGCAGATTATTCATAATTAATTGTATATATTTTAAATTTCTAAGTCTACAAAAATTTTATTATTATTAGGTATAATCAAATAACTAATCTAACATTAACAAATATGAAAAATTTACTTAGTAAGAAGTTGGGATTACTGATACTGACTACTACCCTCCCTTTCTTGATACTTTTAAAGGATGCAGATCTAACGAACAAAGACAGCCTTATATATACTCTTGGCTCAATAACTGGTTTTGTAGGTACTGTTACGTTACTTTGGCAGTTTATACTAGGAACAAGATTTGCATCGAAATGGATCTCTAATGATCAGTCATCTCTCCTAAAGTTGCACAAGAACTTAGGGATATACGGAACTCTCTTTGTCTTTGCACATCCGATCTTAGAAAGAGTCGCACGATTCACTGACCCTAGTTGGATATTGAAGATCACATTTATAAATGAGATCGAAAAGCATATCTCCTTTGGGCGAATTGCACTAATACTGATTATGATAATTTGGATATCTAGTGCTGCTCTAAGAGGGAAAATCAAGTATCGACCATGGTTATATATCCACTATTTGAGTTACCCTGCTATGTTGATGGTCTTTCTCCATGCACTAGATATCGGTCACGTACTTGAGTCGTACCCTATTATCAAATTTGGCTGGTTACTTGCGATGTTTAGCTATATAGCACTTTTAGCTTCACGACTACTTTTTGCTGCAGGATACTTTAAGCAGAAGTTTGAGGTAGAGAGTATCAATAAGATATCAAAAGATATCTATGAGATCAGCCTTAATATCTTAGTAGATCCAGAGGCATTTCAATTTAGCCCAGGTCAATACATTTACTTACAGCTAAAGAGTTTCGGTGAATCTCATCCATTTAGTATTGTTAGTTATAATGATGGTACCTTGAAGTTAGCTTTTAAGGCTTACGGTGATTTCACTAACAGGCTGAGTGGTTTGACTAGCGGAAGCATTGTATATATAGACGGTGCTTATGGTAACTTCACAGAGCAATCCCAAGACAAGGATCTCAGTAAATTAATAATTGCAGGAGGTATTGGGGCGACTCCTTTTGTTACTTTCATAAATGAATTTGGTACAAGTGATGATCTGCTGATTTATTCGTGTCGTTACGAAGATGAGTTTATTCAAGAGCAAGAGATTAGTAAAAAGCTTGATAAGAACTTTGTTAAGATCGTTACTGAGAATAAGGCAACTCAAAGGCTGTCGCTGACTAAATTGAAGAAGATACTTAAGCAGAGAAACTTCCACCCAGATGGTTCTCACGTTTTACTTTGCGGAAGTAATAGGTTTATGAAAGATGTAAGGCAGATGTTAATCAAGCTAGGCTTTGACAAGGATGTGATCTTTACTGAAGAGTTTAGTTTCTAATCATAAACTGAGCTTGCGATTTTGGATCACTAGCCTTAATGTAGCGATCTTCAGCCTCTTGCCACTTAATACTTGAAAGCTCAATATCACTCTTTGAGATGTGCTTTCTGCCATCATCATTTAATTCTCTTTGTACTAAACGGGTGTACGCGGTCTCCTTAGGAACATCAACCCATACTTTGGTTACATCACCAAAATTAAAAGACCCAAACGAGAAGCATCCTTCGATTATTATCTTCTTGGACCCTCTACAATCTTTGAGAACTCTGACAACCTCGTATTCAGTATTTTCAAAATCAATCTCAAATCCCTTGTCTATATTCACTTGATCAAACAGACCAGTTTTGTCAAATGTATACTCATCAAGATTAATATGGATATCACAGTTAAGTCTCTCTAATAAATCACGAGCAATTGTAGACTTACCTGATCCTGCTCTACCATCGATAAGGATGACAAATTGTTCCTTTTTAGTTAATGATTTTACCAATTCTTCCATAATGAACATTATATGGTGACATCCTGATTACTGCCACTATGTATAATTTAAAGTATCTGGTCTTTTGGTCTTCTTTGTGATCGGGTATATCGACCTACCTATGAAAATCCACTAATGTATAATCTAACTATGATAATCGATGTTCGAACAGTACAAGAGTATGAAGAAGGTTTTATCAAAGGGGCAATAAACATACCGGTTGATGAGATTGATAATTTCGACTTTTCATCGTTAAGCGAAGAATTGGATTTGATACTGTACTGTAGATCTGGTGGAAGAGCTGAGTTAGCACGTGCATTTATCCTGCATAATCACAACTTCAAGTCTGTATCTAATCTTGGCGGAATTGATGATATGGTTAACTTGGGTTATGAATTAGAGATATAATTAATCCCAATAGAGTCTTTCGGGAATTTTAACTGAATGAACTCAGATAATCTTATCTTAAGCATAGGGAACTCTGCTCTATCAATATTTTTTGTGTACCAGTCAAGTTCTGGATGAAGATCAATTATTTCTTGAAAACTAAGTTCCGAGATAAATTCTGCATGTTCAAAATCTGAAGGGTGAACTTGTCCTTCTAGTGGTTCAACAAGCTCTATAAAACTAAACTTTTGCTGACCGTATTCGATTTCAGAATTTAGTTTGAACATACCCACTCTTCTACCCTCAACAGTGGCTTCTCTAAATAACTCCCCATGCTTTTCAAACTCAGCTTTGATACTCTCATAATTATCTGAGTCACTAGCGTGATACGCAATATGATCAAGTTGAAAATTATTAAGATCTATACCTTTCTCTAAAGCTAACTGATATAGCTTATCTAAAAAGTTTGTATAACGGTTAAACATTCTTGAGAGCTTAAATTAAAAATTTCATGTTTGCTAATTCATAATAATAGCAAATTTCATAAAGCAATTCCAAAGTCTACACTATGTATCAGTGAGCTTTATAAAACATTTAATGACTATGCTCCTCTATCCCAACTTCACTCTTAGTACTCGAAAGCGAGTAGTACATTTCCATAAACAAAGCAGGAAGTATACCAACTAAGATGATTTCTTGAGGAGCTCCAAGGGCAAATCCGATTACAGCAAATAACTCAGCTCTGAAAGTTGTCTTGATCCCAGCTTGCGGTCCAAGTACTATAATCCCC
>JAHDCA010000025.1:5538-8276 GCA_020630115.1 Candidatus Dojkabacteria bacterium
ATTAGTGGTAATGCTGCAGCGAGTACCCCTACATCTAAGCTAAACAATGAAAAATGACTAGCTGCCTGGATTAAAAAGATCTGTTTGGCGAACATAAAAAGAAAAGATGTAAATTCTGAGATAACAATCCCGTCATCTTCACCCCTACCCATACCTATACCTAGCGCTCCCAAGAAAGAGTGTCCAAACATCTGAGAAACTATTGCATATCCAAATCTCGGTAGTTCAGCATCAAAGAATGCAAATTTCTTAGATAAGAAGTATCCAGCAATACCAAGTATTATCGCTACTCCCATGCCAAGATCAAAGCCTACAATCATAAATATCATACCAATAAACAAAGGCACTTCAGTAGGCAGTGTATATGCTGCAAGTTTCAGCCTATCCTCTTGAGGCTGCTTCTTGATCGCAGCAAGAGGAAATGAATTGACCCCAAAAGCAAGTGATATCCAAGGTGAGAAGTCAGGCAATAGAAGACTAATAGCTGCATAAGCTATAGCAATCGTTATCACTGAGGAGATTATTCCTCCCCAGAATGCCCTATGTTCTCTCACAAGCTCGCTTAGCCTTACTTCCTTTAGTGTTTCAGCAAAGAAGTGTCCCCCAAAAAGCCCACCGATAAATGCTGAAAGGTGGTAGTAGTGATGGTGATCAAATTCGTACCACCATGAGAAGAATAAGATATATCCAAAGAGAAGGAACATCGCACTTGGGTGGATTCTGTGACTTGAGATCAGCCAAGCAACTAGTGCAGCACCTCCAAAGACAACTCCATCAATCCATTGAAGATGAGATAAAAAGTCTATTATTTCCATAATAAATCAATAAAAATTAATAATATTTTTGGAAATGGGGATAAGCTCGAATCTGCCTTCTACTTGAGTTTTGACTCAAGCTCACTCAGATTTCCGAGCTATATTAACAAAGAATTTTTACTATGTCTAGAATTTCCGAACAGGGCTACTCCTAAGCACCAAGTTCGAACCACTTCTCCGTTAATTTCTCAATCTGTTGATCAACATTTTTTAATTCTTTACCTACAATATTGGCCTGTTTGAAGTCCAATCCAACCTCCGAGAAGCTTTCAACTAGATCTTTTCTTTTGGCTTCTAGCTTTTGTATATCTTTAAGAAGTTGATTAGCTTCTTTGCGATTAGCCTTTTGCTGAGTTTTCGTTAGATTGTCTACTTCTATACTAGAAGTATCCTGAGTTCTTGAGGATAAATATTGCGAATATGTACCGGGGAAAGTTCTTGTCTTACCTCCTCCTTCAAAAACAATTAAATGATCTACTAGGTGATCCATGAAATATCTGTCGTGTGATATGACTAGAAGGCAGCCCTGAAATTTTTGTAAGAAATTTTCCAAAATCTCTAGAGTCATTAAATCAAAATCATTTGTAGGCTCATCGAGGATCAAGAAGTTAGGATTGTTGATCAGTATCCTAAGAAGAGCTATACGCTTCTTTTCACCACCACTGAGGTCTTTAATCAGAGTTTGTTGCTGCTTACCATGAAATAAAAATCTCTCTAGCATAGCAGAGGCTGAAACAGTACTGCCATCAGATCTCTTAATATATCTTGCTATTTCCTCAACTGACTCTATAACTGAGTGGCTTTCATTCAGATCTTCTTGGTATTGGGAATAATACCCAAACTTAACAGTATCACCTACAACAGTCTTTCCCGAATCAGGCTTAATTTCTTCCATAATTAGCTTGAGTAGAGTGCTTTTACCTACTCCATTTTTGCCAACAACACCAATTCTTGAATTCTTCTGGAAGTCGAAACTGAAATCCTTAAGTAGAATGTTCTCCTCGTATGCTTTGTTAACATTATGAATTCTTAACACTTTAGTACCTATCCTAGTTGTTGCTGAGGAAAGCTCTACTTTTTCTTCAATATCTTTTTGGCCTAGATTATTTTTAGTCTCATAGAACTGATTCACCCTTGCGTTAGATTTAGTACCTCTGCCATGTGGCTGTCTTTTTATCCATTCAAATTCCTTCTTCAATTGTTTCCTTGTTTTGTCGATGTGGGTATTGTGATTTTCGATTCTCTCTTTTCTTTTCTGTTTATAATATTCATAATTGCCTTTGTGCATGAACACTTGCCCATTATGAAGCTCAAGCACTTGGTTGCATACATTATTCAGGAAATACCTGTCATGGGTTACTAACAGAAGTGTTTTGTTTGAAAGGTTAAGGTAATTCTCAAGCCAGTCTATTGTTTCTATATCGATATGGTTAGTTGGCTCATCAAGTATCAGAAACTGAGCGTCATTTAAGATCATCTTGGCTAAAGCTAAACGCTTCTTCTGTCCCCCTGAGAAAGTCTCAATTTTACTGTTTAGATCAGTTAAGCCTAGCTTGCCTATCACTTCATGAATCTTTGCCTCGTATTCCCAAGCATTATGTTTATCCATTTTGTCATAGGTTTCTTGAAGTCTTTTTCGATCATCTGGGTGCTCTAGGGCTTGCTCATACTCTTTGACTGCCTGCATCATTTCTGATCCAGACTCAAAGATCTCTTCAAATTTTGTATTATTAGGATTTAGATTGGGGTTTTGGTTTAGATATGCAATTTTTACTCCTTTACTGAGTACTATCTCGCCTTTATCATACTCTTGCTCTGCAACTATTATATTAAGGAGAGTTGTCTTTCCAGCTCCATTGCGGGCTACTAGTGCAGTTCTGGAACATTCTTCAAGCCTAAATGAGATGTCGGTGAATAAATTTT
>JAHDCA010000025.1:8286-11117 GCA_020630115.1 Candidatus Dojkabacteria bacterium
TCGAGTATTGCCATTGATAACTTTTAATCCTTTAGATTATCAAGTATTAGTTTCTTAACGTTCTCTACTGTATCATCATCAATTATCGAACTGTAAGTGATGTCGCTGTTGAATTTTGAAAGACTTTTCATTAATTCATCGCGCCTTTGCTCACTCACACTATCATATTTAGTAAGAACTATGATCTCTTTCATTGATCTTACATGTTCTGGTAAAGTTTCTATCTCACTGCGAATCAATTTGTAATTAGCGATTGGATCAATTTCCTCACAGCTTACAAAATGCACAATAAGCCTTGCGCTTTCAGTATGTTTTATAAAATCAACACCAACTCCTTTACCATCAGCAGTTCCTTCAATCAAACCGGGGAGATCCATAAGTGTATATCCGTCCAGGACACCAGTTTGGGGAGCTAATGTTGTAAAACTATATGATGCAGTTTTAACAGCAGTATGTGCGAGGACATTAAGCATGCTTGATTTACCAGCATTTGGAAGTCCTAAGAAAATAGCATCTGAATGAACCTTCATTACCAGTTTAAAGCTATGCTCTTCAACTTCTTGAACCTGCTCATATGATTTACGAAGTGCCTCCTGCAGCCCTTGTGAGATGCTACCTATACCTCCGTCTCCACCTTCTTGGAGTATCTCCTCCTGGTCCCTTTTAGAGATCTTAAATAGAAATTCATCACCATCATACACTTCTGTTACCAGTGGCACCTCAATAATCAAATCAGAGCCTCTAGCACCCTTCTTACTAGTAGTATTACCATGTGTACCATCTTTTGCTTTGTAAAGCTTTGTTGGGCTAATTGTAGAGAGACTTCTTTTAGATGTTGTTCCTTTCAATATGATATTACCTCCGTCTCCACCATCACCACCTATGGATCTTGTGCCATAAACCTGAGGTGAACCTTCTCCTCCATCACCTGCTTTAACTTTGATTGTTACAGTATCTTTTAACATTAGCAGAGGATATCACATAATTGGGTAAGCAGGTAAGAATCCTTATTGTTAGGTGGGGTTTTATGAGTCATGTATAGGGAATATCCCATCTGCTTTTAACGTATAGGATTATTCCTAAAATAGTATTCGAATCTATGAATTAGATTAAAATTCTCTCATGCTCTTTCAGTGCTGTATTGTAAATAACAAAAGATCCACTGTCTGTTTTAAATGGATGTAATGCTCCAGGATTTATTAGCTGAGTCTCCCCAATCTTTTCATAATGATATTTGTGTGAATCTCCATAAAGGCATAAATCATACTCTCTTGATTTAGCTGCAAGTCTTGATATCTTCGGATAATGATTAGCAAATACTTTGAGATCATCAAATTTAAACTCAAGATATCTGTCTGAGATATCTTTTAGTTTTGTTTTGGATGGGAAACACTTCATTATTCCTAGCTTCTCAGCATCATGATTACCAAGAACTAAATATAGTTCACCATCAAATTTGCTGAAAAACTCTGATGTCCAGTAAGCAGAACCTCCAAAATCTCCAAGAAATATAATTGCATCGCATTCACGTTCAATCGTAATATTTATTGCCTTTTGTAGATTATCCCAATGACCATGGGCATCTGATAGAATTGCTAATTTCATACGACCTTATTATTCTACAAGAGCCTTAACTGCTTCCCAAAGATTATCCTCAACTTCAATCTCATTAGAAGCTTCAACTGCAGCTCTAAAACTATTTCCTCTCTCACCTGGCATCATAATATCTTCCACACCATCAAGCTTCCTTGATGATTTAAGTCTTTGGACAATGCTAGTTACTTCCAACTTAAACTTTTCGAGATCATGAAATATTTCAGGGTCGATTGCGATCACTAAATTACCTGCGTTATCACTCTCGTTATCAAATGAGTCTGCTCCTACAAAAGCACCAGCTAGTACTTGAACAACCAATGCTAAGCCTGAGCCTTTATGACCTCCAAATGCTTTTAGAGCACCACTCATGACTTCTGCAGGATCAGTTGTCTTATTACCACTGCTATCAAATCCAATCTCATCTGAAATATCAAGACCTGCTGTTTTTGCTTCAATCAAGCCGTAATAAGCCATTGATGATGTTGACATATCAAGTACAATCGGATCGTCTTTTGTAGGTATTCCATATGCTAAAGGATTAGTGCAGAGTCTCGCTTCATTTGATCCGTATATTGCAGTGGTTTGAAATGGTGCTGATGCAAATGCCATACCAATCAGACCCTCTCTAGCAATTTTTTCAACATAGTAGCCAAGCGCACCAGTACTCTCAGTTGAATTGAAATTCCCTCCAATTCCAATACCTGTAGATTTTGCTTTTTGAATTGCCAGTTCAGTTGCTTCATTCATAACAAGCATTGCATGAGTATTATTCCCAGAAAGTAGTACTGAAACAGGAGTTTCTTTAACTATAGAAGGCTTACTAACACCTTCTCTTCGAGGTATGCCATCCCCTATTAATTTAACGATTCCTTGGTTATTTCCTCTGAGTTGTGCAAATAACAAGATATCTTGAATTACATTTGCTTCATCATCAGTATAGCCAAATGTTTTAATTGCTTTGTATGTAATCTCTCTAAGTTCAATTAATGCTATCTTCATTCATATTATTGTAAGATTAATTTCTGAATTTAACATATCCTAATTCAAAATTAAACTTCAGTCAAAGAAATTTGATGCTATTTAAAGTTCCTCACTTGCCATAAGTAAAATACCAGTGAATATCATTTTTTTGTATACTCTTTATGAAGTAATTCAAAATATTCTGAGAACTCGGTAATAGTAATTTCATTACCTGCAAATCTAGCCAATAAACATTTATGTTCATTATCTATCTG
>JAHDCA010000026.1:0-10850 GCA_020630115.1 Candidatus Dojkabacteria bacterium
TCAAGAGTTAAGGTATCACCAACTAAAGAGATAACTTGGTCGTCTGTGTTATCAATAAAAGGTGACAAATCAATTGTGCCACCATCTTCAAGGGTTACAGTATTTCCTGAGATAGAGATCACCTGATCATCTGTGTTATCTATGAAAGGTGTAAGATCAATTGTGCCACCGTCTTCAAGTGTTACAACATTTCCAGCAAGAGAGATTGCCTGATCATCTGTATTATCCAGATAGGCAGAGATATCAACTGAATTCCCATCTGCAATTGTTAAGGTATTACCAACAAGGGATAAAGTTTGATCGTCTGTATCAGAATTTATAGAACTAATATCTACTGAATTACCATCGCTGATTGTCAGAACCGAGCCACTTAATGAAAGTACCTGTTCGTCTGTATTATCAAGGTAACTTGATAAATCGACCGCATTACCGTTCAAGATGCTTAAAGAGCTTGTACCCAAGTCAAGTGCTAATGATTGATTATCTGTATTATCCATATAAGGTGTGAGATCGATTGTACCACCATCTTCCAGGGTAACTATGTTGCCTGAGATGGAGATAGCCTGGTCATCAGTGTCATCCATAAATGATGTCAGATCAATCGTACCACCGTCCTCAAGAGTTATGGTATTGCCAACTAGTGAAATTATCTGATCGTCTGTGTTATCAAGATATGGACTTAAGCTAATACTTCCACCATCCTCCAAGTTCAAAGTATCACCGACCAGACTTAGTAGTTGGTCATCTGTATTATCCAGAAGGCTTGCAAGATCAATAGAATTACCATCATCAATTGAAAGCGTCGTACCTGTAAAGTTCAGTGTTTGGTCATCTGTATCAGTATCAATTGAAGCGATATCGATAGTGTTACCACCAGCAATTGTTAATAAAGTTCCTGAAAGTGATAAATTTTGGTTGTCAGTATTGTCTAGATAAGGTGAAAGGTCTATAGCACCACCACTCTCAAGTGTTAGTGTATTACCTACAAGTGAGATTACTTGGTCATCTGTATTATCCATATAAGGAGATAAGTCTATCGTACCCCCATTTTCGAGTGTTACGACGTTACCTAGTATCGAGATAACCTGATCATCTGTATTATCAAGAAATGGTGTTAAATCAATTGTGCCACCATCTTCAAGAGTTACTATGTTTCCAGTTATGCTAATATTTTGATCGTCTGTATTATCCAAGTAAGGAGTTAGGTCTACACTGTTACCATTTAGGATCGTAAGTGCATTTGTGCCATCGATTGAGATCGTTTGATTATCAGTATTATCAAGGTATGGAGAAAGGTCAATAGTCCCACCATTTTCCAATGTAATTATATCTCCAGAAATTGAGATAACTTGATCATCCGTATTATCCATAAATGGAGTTAGGTCAATTGTGCCACCACTCTCAAGGGTTACTACATTTCCTGAGATGCTAATTACCTGATCGTCAGTATTGTCTAGGAATGGTGTTAGATCTATTGTACCGCCATCTTCTAAAGTAACTATATTACTCAAGAGGGTAATTTGCTGGTCATCAGTGTTCATAAAACTTGATAAATCAACAGTTCCACCATCTTCAAGTGTCAGAGTACTTCCTGATATTGAAAGAACTTGATCATCTGTATTATCTAAATAAGGCGAAAGATCTATCGATCCGCCATTTGTTAAGCTTGCAGTATTACCAGATATCGTAATTGATTGTTGGTCTGTATTATCAAGCAGATCAGCTATTGATATCGATCCGCCTCCTTGACTAAGAGATATAAGGTTACCATTTCTTGATAAGGTTTGACTCACTGTATTATTTGCAACTGAAAAGTCTTCAAATTGGTCATCCAGTAAAGCTTGAAGATCAATTTCATTTCCATCCTCAATCGAAATTATTGTCCCGTCTAGGATTAACTCTTGCTCATCTGTATCATCACCGATACCATTTGTTATTACGCTCAAATCAACAGAATTCCCATCAAGTATCGACAAAACTCCTTCTCGGGATAGAGAAATAGTTTGAGGCTCATCTGAAGCTTGGGTTACTACAGTTGTGCCATGTTGATCAATAATGAACTCATGGTAAAAATTCCATGCTCCAATTAGCAATACTAACAATGTACTTAAAATCGCTAAATTTTTTACTTTTGAAACTCTAGAGTGAACTAAGTCCTCTACTACTTTTTTAATTTGATTATTCATTTCTTAAAATTGGGGCAATCTCAACAATTTGAAGAGTTGAATCTCTAAAGATAATTGCTTCGGATTGATATAAAATTAAATAGTCACCATTACTTGCTCTATCATAAAAATTAGGGTTTGAAGCTTTAAGCTCATCTACATTTTCAATCCGGGCAACCGTTGGGTTGTATCCTTCATCTATTAAGTAAATAACAGAGAGCTGTTCAATTATCCTGTTAGCTTCTGTTTGATTCTCTTCGAGTCCATTTGCTGACGAACTTATTGAATCTTGATCTTCACTTATAAACTGCCATGCAAAGAATGCAATGACACTAATCAATATTAAAACTAATACGGATGATATTAGTAACTTGAGATTCCTACTTTCACCTACTCTTTTTTGGGACCCCTGAATCGGGATTGTATTTTCCATAATTAATATATAAATAATTTAATAGAAAAAAGCATAGTTTTTGGCAGCTTAATTTCCTTACTTACAAATTACAGAAAAAGTTACCACTTAGCAAGAGAATTATCTTAGTTAAACAAAACCCGGGTCCTAATAGTAGCACTCGGGTTACTTTTAAAATACTTTAACAATCACATATTCACTTCCAAAGGCTGAATTTCTTTGTAAGCTTGTTTAATTCTTCAACATCACCGAACAAACCTATACCTTCAATCTTAAGATCCTCCCTAGACTTTTGAGCATAAGAAACCTTTAGCTCCTCATCATTATTAAAGTCAATCATATCAGCTGTATAGACAAGCATTGTAACACCAGCCTCTTCGCATGCTTTCCAAAGATTATGAAGTTGAGCTTGCTTTGCACTTAAGGAAACAATCGGCATCCAGATATTAGAGTTTAACGAGTCGTCATCAGTAAGTTTAAATTTGTCCTGTCTTAGAAGATTCTTACCTGACTGATTGCCCAAGTAAGCTGTAAGATGACCAATGGTATTAGTTAGCCTCCAACCTTCCAATTCTTTATCTAGGACTAGGACCATCTTCTCGTTTGAAACGCCAGAGTCCTCAGTGTCCACAACTCTTTGACTATTAAAATTCGAGTTTGATTTCTTCCCATGCTCAATAGCAGCATCAAAATCATAAACATCACCGTAAATCGCGCGCGTCAAATTCTCAAATGATCTTTTCATCGGCGGAAACGGTACACCTTCTCTTGCAGTAACACCCTCCATCATCCAAAAGACTCTCTCAGAGTGACCGTACCCAACTGTCGGAGGTAGTCCATACTCAAGCATCTCAACAAAATCAATATCCATCATATGTGCTTCATCGTCTCCACCCTCTTTAAGTTCTTGTTGCTCCACAAATCTTGCAAGCTGCTCAATTGGATCATTTAGCTCAGTAAACGCATTGGCTGCTTCCGATCCATTAAGAATTGGGTGAAATCTTTCAGTCTTCCTTGGATCATCAGGCATCTGTTTTGAAAGTGGTGAAAGAAATTTCGGAATCCCAGTTAAGAACGCAGGCCCTGCCATAGTCTTTCGGATCATCTTCCAGAGCGAGTCAGCAACCCTTGATCGATTTTTAACTATCCCCTTGTCGCCACCTAACACTACATACTTGTCAAAGAGAACCTCAAGATCATCATCAAGCACGTTAACTCCAAACTTCTCTTGGATCAAATCAGTGAAATCATATTCAACCCATTCTTGATCAAGTTCAACCTCCTGACCAAGCATTTGAAACTTTGTCGTTCCGTACGTTGCTTTTAATGGCTCAATAAATAACTTCCTTGTAAATTCCATACCATCTCTCCAATCAGCATATGCCCAATACCACTCCATTGCGATATGTTCAGGTAAATGCTCGTCACTGAACCCCTCATTTCTAAATCTCGGCCCGATATCATAGACCTTCTCAAATCCTGCACCGATAAGCCTCTTTAAAGGAAGTTCGTGAGATATCCTTAAGTAAAAGTCTTCACTCAAAGCATCGTAATGCGTCTCAAAAGGCTTTGCATCTGCACCTCCAGTTGTGTGCTCTAGCACAGGAATGTTAACTTCATGAAACCCTTGTGAGTTCATGAACTTTCTAACCTCATCCCAATACTTAGCCCTTCGCTCAAACATCTCCCTTACCTCTACATTCATTGTCATGTCCAGGTATCTCCTCCTGTACCGAGCTTCCTTATCAGTCATAGAACCAGTCTTACTTGGCAATGGTCTGATTGATTTACTTAGTATTTGAATCTGCTTAGCTAATACTGAAATCTCTCCCCTCTGGGTTTTAGTTACTTCACCAGTAATTTGAACAAAATCATTAGCATCTAAAAGCTCCAAGTCATCAAGTCCGATGTTTTGACCAGATGTTTTCTCAGGAAGTTCCGAATTTAATATATAGATCTGAACTCTACCAGAAGTATCTTGCAGATCTATAAATTGCACTTCACCATGTTGTCTCCATGTCATTACCCTTCCAACTACAGTCACCTCTTGACCTTGAAGAGAGTCAAAATCATCGCTTATTGAAGAGTTCATATGAGTCCTCTTAGCTTTTGATGGATAAGGATCTACACCTAACTGTTTTAGTCCCTCTATCTTATTTATCCTTGATTGGCGTTGCCCTAATAAATTGCTCTGAGAATTCTGCACACTCATAAAACTCTGTATTTAATATAAATTATCGTATTTTACATTAAATAGAAGCCTTTTTGAATAGGACTATAATTGTCTAAGCTTAAGAAAGTCTTCTTGGGACGGGACTTCATTTTCATGGACATCTGAATTGAATATAAATTTCTTAAGTCTTTCAGACTCCTCCTGAGATTCAGCATACGAGTAAAATATAAAGATGTTATTCTCGTCCCTAATACATTTATCATGACCGTAAAAGGTATCGCTGCCGTCCTGAAAAGTGTAATCTAGCAACTTTTCATCTGCAGAAGAACCTTCTTCAACAATCTGTATTTGGAGATTATCACCTTCAAATAAACTTTCTAGGATAGCTGAACAAGAGATATCATTTGCATGAGCTCCCCAATAATATGGGAACGTTATAAAACCCATACTCCAGTACTCTTCAGTTGAACTTCCCACAGTAAATGAATAGTCATCACCTGTAGCTTGATTACTTTTAATCGGTGAATGGAATTCAACTGTAAAAGAATTCGGATAATTCCCCATTGGGAGAATCCTTGTTGAGACAGGTTCGCCAACAATACCACTAACCGATAAAGTCGAATCACTTAAAAAGGCATCAGAATACGCTTTGTCTGTATTTTCAATATCGAAGGTTACAGCTTCATCATAGAGCTGCAACTCCTGAGGAACATACGTAATCTCAAGATATGAATCAGTCATCTCAACATTCTCAAAATACGACTCTCTCAGGTAGTAATATTTATCAGTTTCACTCAAAGGGTCCAAGTAAGCTGCTTGCGTACTCCCATCCTCAATATAATCATCCTCAATTAACGAACTCTCCTCTTCAAGTATCTCTTGAGCTCGCATATTGACTTCATCAGCCCTATCTACTGCATACCTACCAATTGCCACACTAATTGAAACACATAAACATAAGAATACAAAGATTGAGAGTATAATTAAAACAATTACTAATTTTGATGACTTTTTGAAGAACTCTTTCATTATTGGTAATAATTATTATTTAGAATATCTTCCTTTGAAGGTACTTGCGTTTCATATATGAAAGTTGCCTCTACAAACTCCTTATAATTAGTAGTGTCCCCTGTCTCAGACTGAACAAAGAAAATAATATATACATTATTCTCAGTTCTAACACATCTATCATAACCTCTAGTCAACCCTGAATTTTCATTTACGTAAGTATACTCAACGATTTGATCGTTCAAATTTATGACTTCATTTGAGATTATCTGAACCTGCTCATCCTTAAACAGCTGATTTACTGTTTGAGTGCAATCAAAGTCAGCTTTATATGCATTAGTATAGTAAGGGAAGACTGTAATCCCAAATGCAGATGATTGACCATTGATATTATCGTATCTTAATTCGTATGGATCAAAGACAGACAAATCAAACCCTGGTGGAGTAAATGTTGTTACGTTAAAAGTATTTGGGTAAACACCCATAATTAACTTTTGAACACTTGCACCTTCTACACTTGGCAAGTCCTTAAATCTTCGATCGGAGACATTAATAAAAGCATCTGAGAATGGTTGAGGATCTGTCTCCCACAAGTAATTTACAGGTTCCGCGTATTTTTGGAGTTCTGCAGGCGGCATATAATAATTAATACCATTTGCGTCCAAAGTGATATCTGAGAGATACGGTTGGGTTAAGTGTGCATATTTATCGTTAGGGTCTAAGGGTCCCAGGTGATCTGAGTAGTCATCAAATATCTCACCAGTTGAAAAAATAGTAATCTCCCGCCCTTCATCGCTATTAATCTCTTGTGCAAGTTCTGCTTGATCAAGATCTATTTCAGAATCAACTTGCTCTATATCATCTAGATCACCAGAGTCATTGGTGTTTGGGTAAGTCACTTCAGGTTCTTGTACCTCAACTACTTCAGTTTGCGAATCATCAGACTCACCGACTATTGCAAAGAATGTAAATAATGCGCAACAACTAATTACTGCCAGTATGCCCAGAGTTAAGATAATTAGTAAGGCTTTCTTTGTGTTCGTATTGTATAAGTTTTCAAGCTTCATTTAATTTTTCTAAAATATTAACTTCATTTGATCCTTCTCGCACTAAAGCTTTCAATGCTTTGATATTTGGATCCCAATTGACCCCATCAAACCACTCAAAGCCTTTAAATTGTGTTTTATAAAGCGCTGACTCCGAATAACATGAGCCTAGATACACATGCATTAAATTCTCTGATTTAGCCCAATTTATTGCATTTAGCATCATTGCCATTCCTGTGCCTGGTTCAGAGACATCAAGATCGTAGAAAGGGAAAACGTAACTCATAATACCGTCTCTGATGTTAGCTATACAGTAACCTCTAAACTCACCATTATTTTCAAATTTCAATATATGTGTGAAAGCACCTGAAGTTATAGCCCACTTGATCCGTTGAGGACTTACTTTAACATCTCCGAATTTAGCATAAAAAGTTTTGGCTAATTTGCCAATAGTATAATCGTATTTAAATCCGTTGTTCTCTATTGGTAACATAGTGAACTCAGGGAATTTTTTCATCACACGCCTGTTCTCACTTGAAAGTTCAAAGCTAGAAAGATTTACTCGAGTTGAACGACCTAATACAAAAGTATCCTTGGCAACGCGAGTTGGAATAAAGCCTTTATTAGAAACATCTGCATAGTTATCCCCACCTTCTAGTTTTGCGTAAACTTGGTATGGGAATTGGTATTTGGAATAATTTGCATCATTCTCAAAGAAAAGGTATTTCATAATTCATAAGTAGATATATTACTCCTCCAATTATTGCTACTATCGTTGCCGTCTTAAGCGCTACTTTAAGTAATTTCCGTAGTATCCAGAAGATAACATACGCACCTACTATCCCTATAATTATATTCATAAGTATATTTTAGAGATTTAATGAATTAATTCAACCTCAAATTGAGTATCTAATTCTTGATGTGAAGAAAATCAAAACAGTAGAGAGGTATATAAACATAGCAAATAGTGTAAACCTAATATCAAATGTACTTATCATAAATGTGCAAATCAGCTTAATTGTTAGATTTGCAAAACTTCTAATAAAGTTAACGTATGAAAGCGCTGTGCTTCTCACCTCATCATCTAACTCTTTATTAAGTATCGAATTATTTAATGGGAAGTCTAGTCCATAAAAAGCAAGCAAGATTAACAAGAAAGCAAGCGATCCTGCGCTATTAATTGTTAATGAAAGCCCTACAAATGCAATTAATATTGGTATATAGAGGTTGAAATATGCAGTCCTTGAATTGCTAGTTAAATACTCATAAAAATATGTCAAAATCCCAGCTTTCAGTAATTCTCCAAACCCGAAAAACAACGATATCGTCAAAGGATTTACCTCTATTTGCTCGTAATGTGACTGTAAAACATTTCTAAAGAATGGATAATTAGATGCAAAACAGATTGCACCAAATATTATCATTCTCGCCTGTTTGTTAGAAATCATAAATTTGTAACCGCTTCTAAGAAATTCCTTAAGTCGAGTTTGCGTTTGATCAATCCTAATTTTTGAGTCATCAATGGTGAAGAATACTGATGAATTAATAAAATGAATAATTGCAGTTATGGCAAAGATGAACTTAGCTCCATCAACTCCCCAGTAATGTAGTATAAGACCAGCAAGGATTTTGCCTGCAAAGCTAGATACATTAAGAACCCCTTTAAGTTTCGCGGAAACTTTCTTGTAATTAAGATCAGCTAGTTCAGTTAATTTATAGAATAGTGCAGATCGACTCCCAGAGATAAAAGAGATAGAAATCCCCCTAATCATGAACCCAAGCATCAAACCGTAGAAGTTTGGTAGTAATAAGTAAGTAACAAAAGATAACCCACCTATTAGATAAGCAGAAGCAACAGTGTTTTTATGCCCTCACTTATCACCCAATATCCCTGAAGGTATTTCAAAAAGAGCCATGAATGCAGAGAACACAAATGATGCCAAAGCCATTTGCGCTAATGAGACACCGTTGTTTACGAAGTAAAATGGTGTTGCAATAAAGTACATCGACAATGAATTGACGATACTCACATAACTAAATTTTTGAATATCCTTATTGGTATTTAGAAAATTCATGACTGAAAAGTTTTATGTAATCATTTTGTGTAAGACCTCTTTCTTGCAGGTACTGTCTCCATTTGGCTGGTAAAACTCCTATCGTGGATCGGTGATCTACCGAAACATCCTTTGACCTTATCTCAAGAGATGGAACAAATTTGACCTTAGCACTTGGATCTAGCATCAAGCATCTCATATCTAGCTCTGATTGTATATCACCAAAACCTTCAGGGATCCTTACAACAATCTCAAGGTCAACCTCTTTACTAGAATCTGCAATTATATTAAGACTTACGTCCGACTTGATATCTGAACTTTGAAACTGAAGTATAAGCTTTCTTGCTTCTGGCTTATCGCTATCAACTAATTCTGAAGTCAAACCGTAAATATAAAAGTCTACTGACTCCTCAACTTCAATTATCTCTGACTTAAGATCTCTAAGCCAGATCTTTTTTATGCCCTTTTCCATCTCGTTTTAATATAATTTCAAGTAATCTTTCTAATTCAACAGAGTATTCCATAGGTAATTGCTCAATGACATTGTCTACAAAACCTGAGACTATCATCTTGCGCGCTTGGTACTCATCAAAACCTCGTGATTGAAGGTAAGCTAAAGCTCGCTCATCAACTTTTGAAACTGATGCCTCATGCTCAAGTTTTGAGCTATCATTGCTAATTATGTTATGAGGATAAGCATTACTTACAGACTCATCATTAAGTAGCAAGCCATCACATTCAACTTGAGCTTTTGAGTTAAGGGCTTTAGAAGTTATCTTTGCTATCCCTCTGTAAGTTGCAACCCCCGAGCCGATACTTACAGTCCGAGAATCTATCATGCTAGATGTATTAGGTGCTAAGTGGATCATCTTCGAGCCAGTATCAAGTTCTTGCCCAGAATCAGCAAGAGCCATTGAGAGGACTTCACCATGCGCTCCTTCACCAACTAATACAACACCCGGGTACTTCATTGTCACCTTTGAACCGATATTACAATCAACCCATTCAACCCGAGCACTCTTATGTGCAATTGCCCTCTTAGTTACCAAGTTATATATATTTTTAGCCCAATTCTGAATTGTTGTGTATCGTACATATGCATCCTCAAGAGCTATCACCTCAACTACTGCAGCGTGAAGAGAGTTTGATGAGTACTGAGGAGCTGTACAACCTTCAATATAATGAACTTGAGAACCCTTATCTGCGATTATGAGTGTTCTTTCAAACTGCCCCATATCTTTAGAATTAATTCTAAAGTAAGTCTCAACAGGTATTTCCATCTTTACCCCAGGTGGTACATACACGAATGACCCACCTGACCATACCGCACTATTAAGAGCTGCAAACTTGTTGTCATCACTTGCGATCACAGTTGAAAAGTACTTCTTAAAAATCTCTGGGTACTTTCTAAGCCCACCCTCAATTGTTTCAAATATCAAGCCAGAGTTACTCCATTTCTGCTTAAGCTTGTGGTAGATGATCTCACTATCGTACTGAGTCGAGACGCCTGCGAGAAACTTTTTTTCATGCTCTGGCACGCCAATCTCATCGAAAGTTTGCTTTATATCTTCTGGAACTTCCTCCCAAGAGTCAAAAGCATTTCCATCAGATTTATAATAAGTAATATTATCGAAATCCAACTCCGAAAGGTCCGGTCCCCAGTTAGGCAATTTTTTTTCTTTGAAGATTTTAAAAGCTTCTAGTCGAAAATTTAGCATCCACTCCGGTTCTTCTTTAATCTGGCAGATCCTTCTTAGTACATCTTCAGTTATACCCTTTGGAAATTGTTTTTTATCCATCGAGATTAAAATCACCTTTACTAATAATCTTGCGAGCTACTTCGACTGAACCGACTTGCTGTACTTTGCCCGAGTTGATAACGATGACTTCATCAGGAGAATAGTAGTCTAGAATATTCTTACTGTGTGATATCACAACTGTCGTAGCTTTTTGCTCTTGTTGGTATTCGTTGATCACATCAAATATTTCCTT
>JAHDCA010000026.1:10877-11088 GCA_020630115.1 Candidatus Dojkabacteria bacterium
ATATATCTAATCCAGAGTCGATCTCGTCTATAAGCGCAAGCCTTGGTTGCAGCATTAACATCTGTAGAAGCTCAGTTTTCTTTTTCTCACCTCCAGAGAGCCCTGAGTTCAGATCTCTTTGCGCTATATCCTCTGGGAGACCAAGTCGTTGTGAATGCAACATCAATAAATCTGAGAATTTGAATGGATCGACTTCTGAGTCTTCAAATAT
>JAHDCA010000027.1 GCA_020630115.1 Candidatus Dojkabacteria bacterium
CGTAACTTTTAGTGCACCTGTACCTGTCTCCATATCGATAGCCTCATCTCCAATAACTGGAATTTCTTTATCCATAAATGGAAGAACTACCTTTTCGCCAATAAATTTTGATAGCCTAGGATCCTCAGGATTTACTGCCACAGCTGTATCACCAAGCATAGTTTCTGGCCTAGTAGTGGCAACCATTAAACCCCTATACCCAAACTCCTTCTCTGCGATATCATTTGCGGACTCAGTAGAGAAAGGGTAAACGATATATGCAAAAATGCCTCGCATATTTATGTGATGAGTATCGAGATCAGCTAGAGCAGTCTTACAATTACTGCATTGATTAATAATATATTCACTTCGATATACCAAACCATCCTCATAAAGCTTAAAGAAAGTATCATAAATCACTGGAGTTAGCTTATCATCCAATGTAAAGAATTCTCTATCCCAATCAGCACCTAACCCGACCCTTTGCTCTTGGGATCTTGCATTCGATGCCTTCTCCATACAGAATTCATAACATTTTTTATAGAATGCTTCTCTTCCGATTTCGAACTTATCAATTCCTTGTTCCTTAAGAATTTTTGTATAAACAGCTTCTGTCTGTATGCTTGCGTGATCCTTACCAGGTAGTATCAACACTGGGTTGCCCGTCATCCTCTTAAACCGACCAAGAACATCCATGAACGAGTATCCCGCCGGGTGTCCAATATGTAGATCACCGTTCGCGTTAGGAGGAGGTGCAGTTATGGTAAACGTGTCTTTCTCTTCTATGCCTAATTCAGAATTTGCTTTTTTAACCGTTTCAGGCTTGAATGTCTGCGAATCCATCCATAAGTCGTATGTAGCTGTCTCTACAGTGGTAAAGTCATAAGACTTAGCTATTTCTCTATCTGCTAATTTTGCCATATTCTTTTAATTATAATTTAACTATGCAGAAACCTGCTATAAGAAAAGTCGCCCCAACAGAGCAATACTTTACTCTGCAAGGGCGACAAACAATCGCGATACCACCTTACTTCATCTAAACATCACTGTTCAGACCTTAGACCTACTTACACCAAATAGGCATGAGCATGATAACGGACCCATCCGTAGGATTCTACTCACCACATGTTAAACACACAGTTTTCTTTCCTCCCCTATACTGGTGACTGCCAGTTTGTGCGGGTTTAAACTAATTATACACTATCTGAAACTCAAAGGATCAGCCAAGTTATCCACAAAGACAACTGAGTCCCGTATTCAACCCGATAGATAAATTCTATCTACAAATTTACATACTTTAAGTTTCTGTTACAATATATCACAATGAACAAAAAAGTCTTACTCAGTATCTTCATATCCCTCGCTATCCTAGCAGCTGCTTACATCAGTATTATCTATGTTGCCGAGACAAGATCAAAGGAACGTACCACTGAATTATTAAATGAAATCACAGAAGAGACAAACAACCCCCAATCACAGGTCGGAGAACTACAAGAACTTTCAAATGATAGCGTATTAATAGCAACCCCCGAGCTTAAAGACACGCAAGACCAGAACCTCGAAAACACTGATGAAGATATACAAAAAAGTGAAAAGATCATTGAATCAACACTTCTAAACGAAGATGAAGATTCCTCACCACTAGAAGCATTTGATTCTGAGAGTAAAACAGTTAAGAACCTAGCAATCACAAACACAAACGAAGAGACTGTAGGTAAACTGAGCTACGATTACACCTTCCAATTCGCTCTAATAATGGAAATAACAGAGTTCGAACCACCAGAGCTAGGAACCTACTATAATGCCTGGTCAAGAGATGGTGAGAAACTCGTAGACCTAGGTGAAGTTATTTTCTTTAAAGACAAGTCGTTGATTTTAAGTTATAATTCAGAAGAGAATTTAACGAATCTTGATGAATTTTTCGTCACCTTAGAGGTAAACGATGGTAATACCTCCCCAGGCGAAAAAGTTGCTAGCGCTTTCCCGGACAAGCAATAATTCAGATAAATAATTATAGGTAATATTTCGTTGGAGTTTTCTATTAGATTAATTGAAAACAAATTTAAACATGAACAATTCAAGAATAAAAGTTTGCTCACTTTCGGGCTGCTCAGAGATTGGACGAAACTCAAATTTCGTTGAATACAATGGTGATATCATTATCATAGATTTTGGTATCTCTTTTCCAAGTCAGGAGCTACTAGGTATTGATTACACAATCCCTAACTTCTCTTACTTAAAGAAAAACAAACATAGGATCAAGGGTATATTAATAACCCATGGTCACTTAGACCACCAAGGTGGATTACCTTACGTACTCAAGGAATTAGACTACCCAACCATTTATTGTGGTAGATTTGCTAGAGAGCTAATCAAATTAAGATTAGATGAACATGAACACAAAGGTAAATATAAATTCAAAGATGTATTTAGATCTTCTGAACTTAACATAGGAAACTTCCAAGTTAAATTCATAGGTGTTACACACGGTATACCAGATGCATTCTCGATTTTCGTACAAACGCCAGGAGGGAACGTTTTCTTCTCAGGTGACTACAAGATCGATACTGAACCTGTGTTCGAACCAGAGACTGATTATGAATCACTTAAAGAGCTTAGAGGTAAAGTAGACCTTGCACTTATGGAGAGTACAAATGCTCGTAAATCAGGCAAAGTTATGTCTGAACGAGAGGTCGCTGACAACCTCGAGAAAGTTATCAGAAGTTGTAACCACAGAGTTGTAGTTGCAATGTTCGGTTCACTCGTATGGAGACTTCACTCAACTATCAATATAGCTAAAAAGACTGGTAGATACGTTTTTGTATCTGGGCGAAGCTTAAGGAACAATGTTGAAATAGGACGTCAACTAGGAATCTTAGATATCCCTGAGGGACTAGTAAAAGACGAGAGAACTATCGAGAAGTACCCACCTGATAAAGTTATGTACATATGTACAGGAAGTCAGGGAGAAAGGTACTCAGCACTCAACAGGATCTCTCTTGGAGAGCATAAGTTCTTCAAGCTAAAAAAGACTGATACTATCTTACTTTCATCATCCGAGATCCCGGACAATGCAACTAATATTGAGAAAATGACAAGTAGAATAATCAAATCTGGATCTACCGTTTACCAAAGTGACTATGTAGATATCCACGAGAGTGGTCATGGAACCCATGAAGATTACAAGATCATGCTTGATCTAATCAGACCTAAATATGTTATGCCAAACCACGGAAGTACGAATTTCAGGTACAGACAGGCTCGAAACTACGAAGATTGGGGTATGCCAGAAGATAAAGTTCTACTTACAGATGACGGGCAAGTTTGGGAGTATGATTCAGAAAAATGGATCCGAGCAAGCCAAGTCGAGTCTAAGGCTGTCCTTATAGATGGTAACTCTGTCGGAGAGACTGAAGATATCGTACTAAAAGACAGAACTCAGCTTTCACAATTTGGTGTCGTTACAGTAATCCTAAACATATCTGACAAGGACTTTAGCATGAGAGGAAAACCAAGGATGATCTCTAGAGGATTTGTATATGTTAAGAAGTCACAGAAATTATTCAATGCGCTTGAAGCGATTGTTATCAACACCCATAAACAATGGGTGCAAGACAAAAAACACAAAGCACTTAAAAAGACTGACTTACAGAACTCTATCAATAAAGCTCTTGGTAAGCATATTTATCACGAGACAATTAGAGAGCCTGTCATATTAACAATCATAATATAAGACAAAGATATAATGCACCCTCATACAGAGGGTGTTTATATTACCAATAGAAAAATTAAAATTTATATGTAAAATGGATTATTAATGGACATCTCGCAAACAAGACCTAGTGACCGTGTTAATGGTTACCCTGTTGATACACCCAAATGGGTGATCAGTTTGTCTGAGAAGTTCCCAGGTTTTGTATCTTGGTTTTTCATTCTCTCACCAGTAGTATTCGGCTTACTGGGTTGGTACGAAGTTATTGTCGCGTATGTTTCATTTCTAACAATCTACTGGGGTTACAGAGCAATCCTTTTTGCTTATGGAATAATCGGGGGGTATTTTAGAATGAAGCGTGATGTGAAAAGAGATTTCCTCTTTGAGATCAAGGGTCTTTCAAAACAGAAAAACAAAAAATTCAATGACCTAAAGTATGTGCTGATTTGCCCTGTCGTAGACGAACATTACTCTGTTATAGAACCAGGGATAAAAGGCTGGTCCAAACAAACAGTTGACCCGCAAAAGATATCAATTGTCTTTACATTAGAGGATCGATTCTCGAAGAACGCACTCAAAACAGTGGAGAAGATAATAGAGAAGTACAAAGACACCTTCAGAGAGTTCCACATTGAGATACACCCCAATACTATCGAAGGAGAAGTCATTGGTGTAAAAGGTGCAAATATCAATTGGGGAACTAGAAAATTTGTAGAAAAGGTCAAAGAGAGAGGTGAGAAACTGAAAGACTATATACTCATCACCTGTGACAATGACCTCAGGCCTCACAGTAAGTACCTTTCAGGGATCACACTCAAATTCCTTACAACAGACAAGCCATACAACACTTTCTACGGCTCAGCGGTCCATACGTTTAGCAATAATATCTACAGAGTCCCACATTTGATAAGGACTTTTTCAACTTTCTTAACTCTAGCTGTTTTACATATGTGGGTTACACGAAAGAAGAGTATCGATACTTGGTCAGCATACTGTGTAAGTTTAGACACAGTACATAAAAATGGTTATTGGTATCCAGATATTGCGAATGACGACACTTTCTTTTACTGGAATTCAATGGTTAGATTGAAAGGTGACTTTAAGGGAGAAGAAGTCTATGTACCAACTTACAATGATGCTGTGGAGAACAAGACCTATGGCGACTCTATGAAATCATTCTATAAACAACAGTACAGGTGGGGCTGGGGTATTGTAGTTTTCCCAGTTTTTATGACTGGTCTTTATATGAGCAAAGGTTTTGGTTTATGGAGAACAATTAAAAGGACTTATCAGATAATTGAACTTCAGATATTGTTCGTTACTCTCGTTTACATGATAACCTTTACATTACCCATCCTTAACTATTTAAGCCCTGAGTACGCCACTTCAGCAGCAGCTTACAACCTTACAAGAGTCATGAGTAACTTCTTTACAGTACTACTTTTCTTAAATGTACCTTTCTATATGGTAAAAAGAAAACTGTATCCTGTTCCTAAAGATTGGCCATGGTGGAGACATATCCAAGACTTTGCTGAAATGTTCCTTGTCATAGTTAATATGCTTACTTTCAGCTTCATTCCATATATCCAAGCTCAAACAGAAATGATGCTTGGAGTTAACAAGAAAAAGTACTACGCAACTGAAAAGGTCAAAATACAACAGTAAGTATTTTCGCAGTGAAGAATTAATAAATTCCCTCTTCTTAT
The DNA here is from genome assembly GCA_020630115.1 of Candidatus Dojkabacteria bacterium. Taxonomy (GTDB): domain Bacteria; phylum Patescibacteriota; class Dojkabacteria; order SC72; family JAHDCA01; genus JAHDCA01. The sequence goes on from JAHDCA010000027.1 coordinate 5,398, forward strand.
CAAACCCAATTTATGTATAATGAAATAATATGTTTTCGGCACTAAAAAACCTTAAATTGCCAAGATTTTCAAAAGAAAAAACGAAGTTCGATTTTGCTACGGATGAAAATTTTGTTGCAATCGATATCGGAACTGAACAATTAAAGACAATTCTTTTCAATGTAACACCAAATGGCGTAATAGTTAAGAAAGTTAGCAGGATTGCCCAGCAGCAATCAGCAATGAGTAAAGGCACTATAACAAACCTAGATAGAGTGATAGAGAACTGTAACTTAGCCATGGCTGAGATCACATCACATCTCAAAGACAACCAACTTCCAAGATATATGACTTTAGGTCTTGCTGGTGAGTATATTCAAGGAGTAGCAATTATTGTTAATTATGAAAGAGAAGATAACCATAATGAACCAGTTACTCAAGAAGAAGAAGAAGAGATTATCGAGAAGGTTCATGAAAAGCTCATTGAATCAGGCAAAGATGATTTAGCTCTGAGAACTGGACTACTTAAAGAAGATATTGAAATTCTACACATCACGACAACAGGTCTTGAGATAGGCGGAATGCCAGTGGACTCTCTAATTGGTCATACCGGTAAAGCTATTAAGTTATATTTTTACGCATCATTTGCACCAAAGACTTATGTTACAGCACTCTCCCAGGTAGCTGAGAATCTCGAGATGAGTATCTTAGGTATCGTAAGCCAACCATTTGCCGTATCTAGGGCTTACATTGGAAGTAGAGATAAAAATTTTTCAGGTATCTTTGTGGATATCGGAGGTGGAACCACTGATGTTGCAATAGTCAAAAACGGGAATATTATAGACACAAAGATCTTTGCACTTGGAGGTAGGGCCTTCACCAAAGAATTAGAAAGAGTACAAAGTATCGATTATCGTCATGCTGAAAAGAGAAAAATTAAGTATGCATCTAAACAACTCGAAGGTCTCATACAGGAAGATGTTAAGAGAGTACTAACACCAATCGCGCAGATCTGGATGAAGAGTTTAGAAGCCACATTCAAGAGTATGAGCGACATTAAAAATTTCCCTATAAACATTTACCTATCTGGAGGTGGAGCACTTTTACCTGAGATTAAATCCTCAATGCTTGAGTATCCTTGGAGCCAAGAATTAGCTTTCTCAAAGATACCTAAAATTCAGATCTTTACGCCAGATAAACTAACTAAAGTTGAAGATGTTTCAGGTCAATTGATTAATGCGTATGACATTACTCCATCTGGCTTATGCGTCTTTACATTCGACAAGTTAAATAATCCAGAAAATTACAATGCAGGATATGAGCAAAACTAAGAAAATCCTAATCAAATCAACAGACGAGATAACAGATATCATTCGATATATCTCGGAAGTTAAAGCTGACAATGTACTTTTAACTTTCATCGAAGATTCAGATATCCTAATTAGTCCTATCAACCTAAATGTAATTCAATACAAGACAGATGAACTAAAGAAACCACTAATCGTCCAAATAATTGATAATCCAGCTGGAGTAAGAAACTCCTTAGAGTCCGATATTGTCATCTACAATTCGTCAGGCAAAGTACCAGATGATAAATGGGGCGAAGCAATTTCAGCTATGAAGAAAAGGCGTAAAGGTCAAAAGGGAGTAGATGTTAATTTACCAACTCCTGTAGAAGAAACTGAGATTGAACTTGGACAAGACGAGCAATTTCAAGAAAATGTAATCGATTTAACAACTGAAGAAGAGGGTGTTAGTAATCCTAAAGATGATCCCAAGAATGATTCAACCAATGAGGAGGAAATCAATTCAGAGCCTACCAACTTAAACAAAGATCAAAATCAAATTGAGATTGTAGACAATGCTTCAACATACACACAAGAGAAGCCAGCGGATGCAGTAGAAGTTGAAGAAGAATCTTTCTCAGAAAGAATCAATAGTGCTTTAGAAAAGTCCAAAGAAAATATAAAAAAGAAGAAATCAGAACCAAAGATAGTAGAGCAGGGTGGTATAGCATTTGGTGTTGGCTCTGATATCAATCATGAGTTAGACTCACAATCTGATTCTGATAAAGTAGAAGGGGAATTATTTAATGAAGGCTTAGAGGTTGAAAAGAAGAAGAAAGAGCCAAGTATCATCGGGAAAGATTTCCATATGCCTTCAACAAGAACTGACCTGGATCTAGACTTGCATGAGCACTCTTCAGATAATTCTGATATTCATCTTGATAAGATAAATGGTAAGAACTCAATTATGGAAAAGATTAAGAATATCTTTGCATTAATCTTAGGGTTACCATTTATAGCTTTAGGCTTCATAAAGAACTTTTTTGGCAAAGGTAAAGATACAAATAGACTAAGAAACTCTAACTCAAATATGCTTAGTTCTTCAAAGATCAACCCAAACACTTACTACAAAATAGGAATTGGCTTGCTTATTCTTGGTATTATCTCTTATGTAGTAGTTTACAATTTCTTCCCTAAAGTAAATATGAATATCTATGTCGAGTCTAAGACATTATCATCATCTACAACATTTACTGGTTCACCAGATATCGAAGAATTTAGTATCGAGAATAAAGAAATGCCTATTAGATCTGAAGATGTAGAAGTTTCTGCAAGTTCAACTGGAGAGGCCACAGGTGAAGGAAGCACTGGTGAAAAGGCTAGGGGAGTCGTTTCAGTTCAATGTTTCTTAGGAACACCTACGAGTATCCCAGCAGGAACAGTTCTTTCATTTGGCAACAGAGCTTTCACAACAGATTCTGACCTTGAATTATCGTGTCCGGACACTGTTACAGTAAGCATTACTGCAGCTGATATTGGTCCAGAGTTTAACGTAGACATACTTGGCTCAAGCTTTAGTATTGCAGGATACTCTGCAACTGAGGTACAAGCTCAAAATACGAATTTCCAGATATCAGGTGGTACAAAAGATGAGTTTACAGTTGTTGCACAAGCAGATATTGATGCAATTGTAGAAGATTTACGATTACAACTAAGAAATGAGGCTCTATCGGAGATAAATGATCTTTCACAAGATGGTTGGGAAGTTATTGAGGACTCTATTGATGTGACTGTCGACGATGAAATTGAAACAGATGTTAACCCAGGTGACCAAGCCGAATTCATAAATGTAAGCCTTAAAGGTAGTGCTAGTGGCTTACTTTTTAATTCACAAGAGTTCGCTCAGTTCTCTAAAGATATTTTAGAAAGTGAAAATGGTACTGATTTTTCATCCCCGTATGCGATGGTGAGTTTAGACCAAGACACTTCACAAGAGATCGAGATTAAAAGTGTAAATGATGAGGAAGTTATAATCGAATTTAATGTAAGTACACAGGCAAAGATTAATGTTGATGAATCAGCTATCGCTAAAGACCTTTCTAATAAAGATTGGGAAGAAGGCTTGATCATGATTAATGACTTTGATTTTACTAGTAAACCAACTGCAATTGGATTTAGCCCGACTTGGATGCCTAACTTTATGTGGCATTTCCCAAGATCAACTGCACGGATCAATATTGTTACAAAAGAAGTGACCACTGAAATTCAGTCTTCACTAAACCTAAATCAATAACTACAACCAAGGTGATTTTAGCGAAAATTAACTTACGAAAGCTAATTTTCATTTGCATTATCATTATTTCTTTACCGATTTTTTTCACTTTACTTTATTATCTTAAAGCTAGTGAGGCAGTTTTAATTGGCCAGCCACCTATGAAAGAGGTTAAGTTCGAGTTTTCACAAACAAACCTTCCCGAGATAACAAAGCTATATAAGGAGAAGTTTGAATTCAAACAATTCAAAAAGGAGAAGCTTGAGGAGCTACCAACCCTTAGAGAAAGTTATTACTTAGCGATCAATGCAACAAGAACCGAAAATGGGGTAGGGGTTTTAAAACCAAACTCAAAGCTTGAATTATCAACACAAAGGAAAGTTACTGATATGGGACGCTTTGATTGTTGGAGTCATAATTGTGAAGGAATAGCCTGGAGCTCATATATTGTTAACACTGGGCTAAGTTATACAATGATAGGCGAGATACTTGGTAGGGGGTTTAGAGGAGATATAGACCGCAATATACTTCGTTGGCTAGAGAGTGACTTACATCGAGAGCAGATGCTAGAACCAGCATACACGGATTTCGGCGTTAGCTGCGAATATTTCGAGAAGTTTGATGGACAAGATTTCGTCGAGATATGCGTTGTTCATTTCTCAAAGTAAACCCAGCTATTTAACAGCTATAACGCCTATTGATATCAACTCACTCTAGGTTTAACAGGTCTTAAACAGGTCTAAGCGTACCTGCCCAAACTTGCCAAGCTAGTAGACTCTTAGCTACAAGACTCAGTACAATATAAATCTTTTCACCATAGGTATAATCTTTCCATTTACCTACCTTCTTGTACTGCAAAACCATATTTACAGCAAAAGTATTAAAGAAGATGAACATACTAAAGAATATGTAATAAACAAATGTAGGTGGTTTTGCATCACCATCACCTGCATTTAGAAGATATAGACCTACAATCAACCAAGGAATGATACCTGCGAAACAACCGTAGATATATGATAGCCAGTCAGTTCTTTTGGTTGTTTGATTGTGGACCTCCATAACATGACCAAAGAAGATCATACAAGCATTTATAGTAAATATTAATATTATTGAGCTAAGATCATAAATACCTGCAAGCATGGATATAACAACCATCATAAGAGAAGAGCTTAGAGCGTACTCATACCAACGACCTGGGTTTAAACCTTTACCGATATTCTTCTCATACCATCCATAGATACCAGGCATTATTAGTAAGAAATGGGCTAGTGCTGAAAGATATAAAAACATTGCTACCAAAGGTGCGATTGGTACTTCAAGAACCGTTTGTGGATCTGGTATAAGCTTGAAATTTGTATCATCAAGTATCAGGTAATTGGTGTTAATAGGTAATCTAAAATCAAGATTACTAAAGAAAAGCATAATACTTCCCTGGACTGCATGTGCAATCCCCATAATCAAATTAAATCTTCTTAATGGAATATCAGTAAGTCTTTTCACTTAGCTTGGCAGTAATAATTTATTCCCCCATTATGTAATTATCTTTAATAAATGTCTATTACTTATTTGGCTTCAAATCTTGAGATTTGCCTGTGCAACTAGGGTGCATTATAATCATTAATAATGAGAAAGCTCAAAATTACTCAAAATTTAAAATCGATCTTAGAGAAACTAAAACAAGGACCTATGACTGGAGTACAACTTGCAAGCTCTCTTCCTGAGATCAACAAATCAATAATCTACCGAACACTAAATAGGCTTGAAGAGGCTGGCGAAGTAACTAAAAGCTTAATTCCTGGTGGAAACCCACTTTGGGAACTAGGTAAACAGGATCATCATCATCTTGTATGTAAGAAATGTGAGTCAACAACCTGTGTCGATTATCCAGACTATCTAAAAGATGCAATCCATAGATTTGAAAAAGAATTAGAAGACAAATATCAAGAGATCTCACACAGTGTAGATTTCTTAATTAATTGTCAAAA
>JAHDCA010000028.1:0-9769 GCA_020630115.1 Candidatus Dojkabacteria bacterium
GATTAAAAAGGGCGATTAATTTCTTATCTGGGAAGTGCTCTTTGACTGCAGAAATAGCACCCCTGGCCTTAACTCCTGAATGAGCAAAGTCATCAATCACCTGAGCCCCATCTTGGGTCTTTCCAAAAGCCTCAAGCCTTCTCTTGATACCTTTGTACTCCTGCAATGCCAGGACAGCCTGGTTGAAGTCAACATCATCGTGTCTTAGAGATAACTTATAAAGAACTGTAAGTGCTGCTTGGAAATTCTCAATGTTGTAACTGCCGTATAAGCCTGATGAAAAATTATGAATTGAATCTGGAAGACCCTTTATAGTAAAAGAGAATTGAATCCCAGTTTCATCAAATGAACGATTCTGGATTTCTATTACTTCATCTTCGCCATTATAAGTAATATCAGTTTCAGAAAGCTTGTTGAGCCTTGATGTCGATCTGTCTCCTTGGTTGGAGATTACTATGCCATTATTATTGTGGGTTAACTCAACAAGATCTAGGAACGCTTGATCGAATTCTTTTTCAGATTTATAAACTTTGAAATGATCCCAAATTAAAGAAGTGATTAAAGCAATAGTAGGTTTGTAGTTATAGAATTTGGCGTAGTCTTTTATTGTTTCAAGAGTTACATACTCATCTCCTTCGAGTACAGTGATCTCGTGAGTCCCAAAGTGAACACCTTTGATATCATCGAGTGACTTAGCACCAAACATGTAACTGATATCAAGACCCATCTTGATAAGGGTAGAAACTATCATTGATGTGATAGAGCTTTTAGCATAGTTACCTGCAACAACAACGTTCTCAGACTTGAGCATCAAGGAGTTAAATAATTCAGGATATGTCAAAATCGGAATCCCTAGCTTTTTCGCTTCGATCATATCAAGACAGCCAGGGGTTGAGAAATGAATATTTGATATAGCGATTACTACGTCCACAGATTGGTCAACACTAACTTCGTCATAACTAGATGCTTTGATACCAGCTTCTGACAAGATAGTTTTTGCTGGTTCCCAGATATTTTGATCTGAGCCAGTTACTTCATAGCCAAGCCTTATTAATTCTAAAGCGATTTGAGATGTCGCTGACCCAGCAATACCAACCATATGGATCTTTTTAATTTTACTCCAGTCAAGTTGAGTGATGTCTATATCATTTCTCATATATTTAATTCTGATCTTATATATTCAGCATCATTCCAGTGCTCTTCAGTGATACCATCAATGTTCAAAGATTTTTCATGGCCCTTGCCTGTAACGATAACAAGATCATCTTTTCTTGCGATCTCAATAGCTTTACTAATTGCTTCCCCCCTATCAGGTATTGAGTAATAATTAAACTCCCTGTCGTGAACCATACCTTCAATTATCTGCTTATTAATCTCTTCCACGCTTTCACCTCTTGGGTCCTCTGCTGTCAATATTATCTCATCAGCAAGTTCAGAGGCTACTCTGCCCATTCGTGCCCTTTTACTATCATCTCTTTGACTTGCACACCCAAAGACAACGATAACCTTACCTTTCGTTACTTCTTGAGAGAATGTTAGCAATTTATCTAATCCATCATCAGTGTGAGCAAAATCAACTACAACAGCTGGATCTCGACTTAAAATCTCCCATCTGCCTTCTAAAGTCGGGAATGATTCAAGTGAATTTTCTATTCTTTCAAGGTCTACACTCATTGCTTCTAAAGCTCCAAGTGCAGCAGTGATATTCGCAATATTGTATAGCCCTGGAAGGTTTTTCGCCGTAATATCAAAACTCTTTGCACTTAAACGACTTAGGAATTTAAATTCACTAGTATCAAAGCTTAAATTAGCTTTAGAAAATTCGAACTCTGTTTGATGGTTCGCAGTCTCGTCATTTTGACTATATCGGTAAAATTTTCGATTATACTTTTTACAATAAATCTTAAGAGGTCCAAATGAGATATCGTCTTCATTGAGGATTGCTACTCCGTTTGGCTTCAAATTTTTAATTAGACGAGATTTATGTTCAACATAATTTTCATAAGTTTTATGCATATCTAGGTGTTCCATTGAGATATTTGTGTAAAGTGCATAGTCAAATTTAATCCCTGCATAACGATTCTGGAAAAGCGCGTGAGATGTTGTCTCTAAAACAACTACATTCAGCCCGGCATCTTTCATCATCCTTAAATATTTATACGTATCTTGAACATCTGGTGATGTTACATGAAAACCTGTATCAAGGTCTTTATCACCTATCTTAGCTGAGATCGTTGAGAGTAGGCCAACTTTATATCCTGCATCACTTAATAGATGGTGAAGGATTGTTGATGTCGTAGTCTTACCATTAGTACCAGTAACACCTATTATTATCATATCCTTTGCTGGGAATCTATATATGAATTTATAAATTTGTCCCCAGATAAATTGCCATTTACTGGTTGCAAAATCGTGAAGATTCTTTTTAAAATCTTTACCAAAGAAATTCTCGGAAAAGTTTATTATAGCTTTAACAAGATTCACTATTAAATTCATAGATTGTAGTCTTAATTTTATCTATACCTCTTTTTAACTTTCTGCCAATACGCGCTCTGTCTTGGAAGTTCATTGGCAAAATTATAATTGTTAGAAATCAATTCCTTGGTTATCATCTCAAAATACAAAGTGTTCTGAGATGATTGAATAACGATATGGTCTTTTGGTTGGATAAGTCTTGGTAGATCTCTTATGATCTCCCTGGTTGTTGAGTAAAATACAACTTTGTCAGAGTCCAGCTCCTCCAAAACGTACTTGTACATATTTGCTCCACTTAAGATTACAAAATCAACGTTCTCTTTAAGGTAATTTGCAAGCTTGTTATGCTCAGTTTCGGTCGCGACTTCACCCAACTCCCTCATATCTCCTAAGATTGCCACTGATCTATGCCTTGCTGGCTTTGAGCTTAGTGAAGACTCTATGCTGTTTCTCAGTGCCTCAAAATTAACCCCGTTATAAGAATAATCAAGTATAGTTGTTTGACTAATCTTGCCCTCAAACTTACGTCCTCGACCTACTGGTGGCCTGTAAGAACAAAGAGCCTTCTCAATCTTTTTAATACCAATCTGCTGTGAAATCCCAAGCGCGATCGCCTGAGCAAAGTTACTTGCTAGTGATTTACCAAGAAGATCTACACATTTGATTGATAATTCATCTCCATTCCTAACCTTGAATACATAATGAGTACCATCATTCGAAGATTCATAACTTACTAATTGCACATCGTCCTCATTGTTAATATCTAATGAGACTTTAAGTGATTGAGCTTTGATTTCATTAATAAAAGATTTAGAATTCTCATCGGAGCTATTAATGATTGCAATATCCGAATCATCCAGACTTGTAACGATAAGCTTCTTTTGTGATTTTATTCTTTCGAGTATCTCATTGTCATCCAAAATCTCGCCTTTTTTAACGAAATTTTCTGAATGAGCTTGAGTGATTCTGGTGAGAATCCCGATGTTAGGTTTTATTATCTCGATGAGATACTGGATATTTCGAGGTTTCCAATAACTGTCCATACCCATCTCAACAAGGTAATAATCGTACTTGTCCCAATTAATTACCAGCTTAATTGGAATTAGAAATAATGTCTTGATCCAGAAAAGAAAACTATAGTTTGAAACTTCAATACCGAGAATATTTAATGGTATGCCTGATTCTGAGTTTGCCTTCTTCGAGTATTTAACACTCTTACCAGAACTTTCTAATACTAACCTACACATCTCCATAGTTGAGCTCTTGCCCACAGTACCTGTTATACCGACAACACAGTCATAAAGGCCTTTCTTGACCTGTAATCTGGCTGCGGCTTTGTAATACCGAAGTATCAGTGCTCCAATTGTATTTTTAAGTATTTTCTTCATTAAGTTTTAATCTAGATTTAATACGTACCTAAGACTACTCCGAGAATCGCAAATAAGATACCGAATAGCCAAAACCTCATAACAGTTTTTTCTTCGCTCCATCCAACAATCTGGAAATGATGATGTAGAGGAGCCATCTTGAAGAGCCTTCTTGCAAAGACTTTCTTATAAATACTTTGGAATAATGAAGACGAAACTTCAACTACAAATGGCATACAGATTACTAGTAGTAAGATTGATCTATCTATAGCAAATGCGATTGATGCAAGTAAAGCACCCATTGCAAGTGAACCAACGTCTCCCATTTCAAACCTTGCTGGTTTGATATTGAAATACAAATAAGCCATTAAAGCACCGATGCTTGTAGCAGCTAATACGGAAAGCTCCGGGTTGCCTCGCTCGATTGCGATGATCATAAATGCCCAAAAAGAAGAAAGCAATGTACCTGCACTTAGACCGTCCATACCATCAGATATATTGACTGCATTGGCAACTGCAACAATTACAAAGACTACATATACTGGAAAAAGGATTCCGAGATTTATTGGGTCAATAAATGGCATCCAGATTGTCGACCAACCAAGTCTAACATAAAGCCACCAAGCAACGCTTGACCCCGCTAGTATTTGTATAATGAATTTCTCACCTGCATGAAGTCCTTTGCCTGGATACGACCCAAAGTTAAACCATATATTTTGATAAATATTCCAAGGTAATGCTGCCCAGAGCATAGCTCTTCTTATAAAGCGCTTATGGATTTTAGCGAGCTTAATCTGCTTAGAGATTGTTCTTAACTTCCTTTTCCTTCCAAAAATATTTAGTAGGTCGTCTATACCTCCAAGTAGTGCTGAGATAAGCATACATAGTAGTGGGATCTTTGTAGATCCATTCCAGTTAAGCATTATAGAGATGACTGATATTCCAATAACAAGCAGTAGGCCACCCATTATCGGTGTTCCGAGTTTGAGATTGTTTTCACCAATGTCCTGAGTGAAATCAACATTCTGTCTGGTAATATTTAACTTATATAGGAAGTCTATCAAGAAAGGTGCCCATAACATTGATACTGTGAATGCTAAGAGGATGTATTTTAGCTCAGTTATAGGTATATCCATCATTATTTCTATTTATTTAATTATTAGTCTCATTTTGTAATCTTTTAATTCTTCTAATGATTCTTTGTATCCTTAATTAAACCTTCATAAGTGTATTTAACTCCTGTCTGTAGATCTTCCTCCAACCAGTTCTGCTTGTCTAGCGATTTGTTTTGATCAATAACTTCTATACGACCTTCTCTTATACCATTATCAACTGTAAATCGCTCTCCTGAGTGTACATAAGTTATCTCAGTTACTTTACCTTTGGGATCTTTCTCCACACTAACTATAAGTACGATATGATCCCCTCTAACGTAACCTGAGAGCTTAATTACATCGCCAGGCTGAGCATCTTTAACTTTGACTGGGTCAGAGTTGATATCGTTAGTTAATATTGTAACGTTAGTATTCATAACAGGCTTAGTGAGATACTGTAGTCTTTGCTTGATATTTCTTGGTTTGTAATTAATGAAAGTCCTCATCCTTTTTGCTCTTTGTTGTGATTGAACCCAAGCTAGAAGTGCATGAGATACAAACCCCGAGCAATCAATACCCAATGCTTCACTTTTCATAAAATTTACAATCTCATCTTCACTTGCAGAGTTGAGATCAAACTTTCTTAACTTTGCATATATCTTTACTTCGTTGGTTAATTCACTAGGTGTGCCTTTACCGACATGCGACCTAAGTCCTCCTCTGATCCTGTTTTTGTTTATAAAGTATGGAGTTCTTACTTTCTGAGAGCCCAGGTCTAGATAACGATACTGCTCAATAAGATCCTTAACTTCTTGAGGGATTTGGTACTGTTGAATATTCATCTTCTGATGCAATCTCTTTTGCTAAGTTAACTAACTTTTCAAGTTCAAATTTGGTGCTTTGTAGTCTGCGGATTTCTTCATTAAATGGAAGGCTTTCACAATCTTGTTCTAAAAGTATAATACCATTTGGAAGTTCCTTTGAATAGCTATTTGATATCTTTGAAAGCTGTTTGGAGTATAGGTTTCTCGTAAATATCTGGACTCCCGAGATATCGTTAAGGTCATTGTTAACCTCAAGACTTTTAGCCTCTTCAAACTCTTGCTGAGCTAAAACTTCTAAGTGCTTTGTAAGTAGGCCTTTGAAATTATTTTTATGAGAAAGTTGATTATGATAAGAAGCAGATAATGGTTGCCTTGCATTTATCTCAATGAAATAAGCTTGCTTTGTCTTGTGCGAAACCATTAAATCGATTCCAAACATCCCAAAAAAATCATGAACATGAAGATATTTCCCGACTTCAACTACCATAAGTTCGATTTGCTTTAATGTTGCTTGCTCAAGCTCATGTCCAGCGTTCCAATCATTACCAATAGTTGCACCTTTTAACTTTGTTAATTCACTTACTCCTGTAATCTGTTTAGATAAGCCTCCAAAGTAAGTATTACCTTCACGATCTACAACTGCATTTAGTGTAAACGTATCTCCTTGAATGAACTCTGATATCTTAACTCGTCTGCTTCCAAGGTTAATTTTTAAAGCACCCAGATCTTCATTGAAGCTTTCTTTGCTTGAATCAATGATATAGGTGCTGTTTCCAGTGTGTCCGAAGTTCTTCTGGATAACTGCTTTAGAAAATTCTTTGATTATCTTCTGCACGTAGTCTTCATCAAAGTTTACTATTGCTGATTTGGGTTGAGGAACTTTCGAGTTATCTCTTAGGTTTAGATAGTTTCTATGTTTGTCTTCAAGTTTTCTATTCAACTGTGAACTTGGGTTTAAAACTTCAAAACCTAAACTCTCTGCCAAAATCTCAAGTTTCTTTGTTGGTTTGAAGAAGATCAGCTTAGGTCGCTTTGAATTTTCATTTATATATTCTTGCGTTTTGTGATCTTTTAGTAGCTCGTAAGTGTTTTTATTAGCTCCGATAAAGATATTCTTTTGATTCTTGTAAAGAGAATTACTTTTAGCAGAGACTATGTGCATCTTAGGAAACACTTCTTTGAGTCCCCATGCCCTCTCCAATTCAATTGTGATATAAAAAATATCGCTTGTTCGCATATTACTTTGTCCCGGTTATAACAATTAATGGATTTTGAAATACCAATCCTTTCGATCTAGCTTTTAGATATGCTCCCAGTGATAAACCACCTTCAATACTGCAGTGAATACCCTGAGCTTCTAGCAATTTATAAGCTCTTGTGACTAGTTTGTCGTTTACAACCCAACCACTTCCACCTGTCTTTTTAATGATCTCGATGATCTCATTTTTGCGATGACCAACCCTGTCGCTTATACAATCGCATATCGAATCTTTAGTCGGTTCAAAATCAGTATCAAATTCTCTAGCGATAGTATTCACCTTTGTAGTTTGTGCAATATGGATAGGTGTCTTGGGTGAGCCGTGATGTATCCCAATTGCAGATGTTGCGCTTGAGGTTGGTGTAAATACAGCATCAAACTTCAAGTTGTTCTCCTGCTGATATTTCTCAATCTCAAAGCCTATTGTCTTAAAACCCTCTATTGCAGTGTCATTAGTCGATCCTCTGAGATTAACAGCTCCCGTCTCCCTGCAAAATTTCATGCATTCACCTTTTGGATTCTTAGCGTATACGATATCGTAATCTCCCTTAGGTAAACGAGCTTTTTTGGATTCACTTAATTTTTCTGAAACAAATACTGTTAATTTTACCTCAGGTGCTAATTTCGAATATGCAATTGCAGATATAGATGCATTGCCTGTTGAAGTTATCGCAAGGTTTGTAATGCCTTTGGAGAGATAGTATGAGATCTGATAAGCTAAACTCCTATCTTTATGCGAGCCATTGGGATTAAGATCTTCTCTCAAGATATAAAGTGGATAATCGTTCAATTCGCCTTTCTCAAAGCTTACATCCCCTTCATTAAGAGTTAATTGGAACTGGATAGGGATCTCGTTGATAAATTTCGAGTTGTATTGCCATATTCCTTTCATGGTTTATTATACTATCATGAGATGCTTAGTTGTAGAAGATAATGACATCCTTAGAAACCTTATCGTAAAGTTTGTTGGCGAATGTGGTTTCGATGTTATGGATTCTGGGACTCTTAAAGGGGCCATGAAGCTGATATATAGTAATGAATTTGATCTAATCCTTCTTGATATCGAGCTTAGTAGTGATAATGGACTTGAGATATTGAAAACAAGCCAAGTTAAACGATCAAAAGTAATAATTGTTTCCGGATATGCAAGTTCTGAGAATCAAATTCGCTCTTTTAAGCTTGGAGCTTACGTATTCCACCCTAAGCCTATTGATTTTGAGCTTCTTAAAGCCCAAGTTGAGAGATTCTTTGTAGACCCCAATAAACCACAACTAATTCAAGGTAGCTTGTGTTTCGATGGTAATCAAATTGAGATACCGATTAATTTTCATGAAGCAGTTAATGAACTGCTTAGATCTAATATTGTTGAACATGATCGATTAAAAGATCTTTTGGAAGTTAGTACTGACAATGCCCTATCACTCAAAATCTCAAGATTGAGAAGATTATTATCCAAGCAATACCGTATTAAATCAGTCTATGGGAGGGGTTACAGGCTAACTCTCGAAGTGGAATAACTCGTGTTGAAAATGAAGATGAGTTAGTAACGGCTTGGATTAAAAGAATGAGATTAAGATTAGCTAGTTCATAGATTAAATTAGGAAATACACTGAGCCGTCTTGATCGATCATCAGCTTTGAATCAAACATCTTCTTGAGTACATTATTACAGTAAGTTAGCCCTTGTCCAGTTGGTCTATCACTTGAGCTCTTTGAGCTGGACCCTAGTAAGAGGCTTTTCTCTAAGATATCTTTTGTTAATCCACCGCCACCATCAATGATCTTAACTGATAACTTCTTCTTGTATCTCTTTAACTCAATCGTGATCTTTTTACAATTAGGTTCTTTTGAGGCTACAGCTTGGGCAGAATTATTGAGTAAATTAATGATTACCCTGTTGAATAAACTTTTGTTTGCTATGACTGATTTATCGTAACTTTGTTCAAAATTAACTTTCACTGCTTCGAATAACTTTGAATCACTGATGACAACAAGAACTTTATCAATTTGATCTGCAATACTGAACTTTTCTTGGTGATCAATCCCCATTAAGTAATCTCGACTAGTCAAAAATATACTGTTTACTTGCTCCAATGTCTTATCGTACTTATCAGAACTCTCAGAGAAGACTTTCTTAGCGTTCAAGATTGATAAGTGAGTTGCAATATCATGTAGCATAAATCTGTAATTTATCTTAATGTCTAAAAGTTCAGCTATACTTTGCTGTTGAAGTAACTGCTTGTACTTATACAAATTCTCCATCTTGAGCCAACTATTCTTTAGTTTCTTCCCTTTAGTCTTCTCTCTTTGTGTGAAATAGTTAGCCTTTTCATATGCTGTCTTCGCCTCCCCGTAGCCTATGTTAATTATTCGATAAATTATCCAGAGTAGATAGCAATGTATAAATGTATTTATCATTGAACTGTCTGTGGTTTGAGTTATTGGGGTAATTATTTGGAGGTGGTGAAGCAGACTTATTATAAGTAAACTTGCAATTGAAATTATTAACAGTACTTTGTATTTTCCTTGAGTAAGTATTGAAATAGAGGATACAATTATTAGAAACAAAAATGTATCTAGATTGTTAGTACCCCATACAATTGCAAGTGATATACCAAATGTTAAAAGTGTGAGGTTTAAAGTTCTTAGTATTTGTTCTGATTCGTGAATTTTTCTTTTAATCGATAAATAAAAGGTTAATGACAATACGAGACAAGCAAGAGTTACAAAATCGAATTTTAAATATAACAGC
>JAHDCA010000028.1:9779-10504 GCA_020630115.1 Candidatus Dojkabacteria bacterium
TAAGTATAAGCCCTATTAATGAGAGAACTAAGAAATTCTTGATTAAAAGTAAATTGATTTTACTAAAGTTACTTTTTACCACCATGAATTAAAATTCTCCATCCCCATTCCAAGGACTTTCAGCTCTACTGATGCTGAGTCTCTTGAGATCTTACCGTTTAGTAATTGTGACAAGATTTGTGATTGCATAATCTTACGTTTAATAAATTAAATATATCATAATGTTACATATAAATTCTGTCATAATTCTGTCAAATATTATCGTCCACAAGTGCTATAATTATTTAGTTAAATTGTAAATACAAGTATTATGACAAACTATAATTGTGATGAATGTTCAAATTCATTTGATATTGAGAATGGTAAGTTAGTTGGTGATATCGTCGAATGTCCATTTTGTGGTACTGAGTTTGAGGTTATGGAAATCTCTGACGAAGGTGCACCTTCAAAGATGGAAATGGTTGAAGAGTATAAATAGTACGAGATCTAGCTTTTCTAATAAGTCCCGGCAGCGCCGGGACTTATTTTTCTTAATATACTTTTTACTTTACTCTAACTTCGTTATTATCAAAATATACCAGTACTTTAGACCCCTCTTCGATCTCTCCACTCAATATCTTATCAGCAAGAATATTTTCAACCTCTCTTTGAATAACTCTTCTGAGTGGTCTAGCGCCAAATTCAGGTTCAAACCCTAGATCAGCTAAGTATATTTTTAGAGTTAT
>JAHDCA010000029.1 GCA_020630115.1 Candidatus Dojkabacteria bacterium
TGCTTAAGCATTGTACTCATGGATTCCTGTATCAACCAGAGGCAAGCGCAGCAGGTTTAGTTGATGATTATGAGAATATTGAAGTTTTGATGAATAGTGAAGACGTTGAGGTGAAGCTTTATAATATTTTAATTTAAGAGTAAAGTTTGCTTAGGGATCAACTTGTCCAACTATGGGGCATAGGGTATAATTACTATGGTCCCATTTTTAATAGGAGGTGGAGTTAGAGCCGGATGTGAGGGAGTAGCATACTACCTTAAATTTTATAAATCTCCAAGAGTAAACGAAACTTCGGAGAGTAGAAGGAGTTATAATTCGAAGGTTTTTAGAAATTGGGAATTCGCTCCAACTGCAATCTCTTTGGCTGCTTCTCTAGTTGCCGGATTCATTCCAGAATTTACAAATGTTGATACCCTTTTCGCTGGATCAAATGCTGTAAGTCTTATACTTATGGCTAAGAATTACTATAATTCTAGAGACGTAGTATAATACATCAACGATGACTAGGAAGTCATCTCTATAGAAATGCTTTGAGAGCGAGTCTGAAGTGGTGTGAGCAGACAAAGTATTAAGGGGTGATAAGACCTACGAGTTAAAGGAAGAAACTTTGAATTGATAGCGAGTGTGCCTCGAAGTGATAATTCATAGGAGTAGAACCTGCTGAAGCTAAACAGTAAAATTGGCACGTCTGTGTTTGCAGATAGTAAGGTTGGTTCCGCAAGGTGTTAACAAAGTGGTACCGTGTGATAACGCCTTTGCAAATGCTCTCACTTGAGAAAGTGAAATCATTTGTGAGGGCGTTTTTTAATTTTAAAAAGAAAATTATGAACGATAGTCATAGACTAAGAGAGGTGAGGCTTGAAAAACTACGTGCATTGCAAGATGCTGGGATTGAGCCTTATCCAGAGCATTTAGCTCGAACAGTAGAGGCAGGTGAATCAGTTGGCAGCTTCTCTGATTATGAGGGTACTACTCAAACAATAATCGGTAGAGTGATGGCACTAAGAGACTTAGGTAATATCATGTTTATTGTACTGCGTGATCAGAGTGGTGAAATACAGGTCATTTTGAACCAAGACTCATTGAGTGCTAATCAGATAGTAGCAGAGAACTTAGATGTGGGAGACTTTTTACAAGTTGAAGGTGAAATTGGTCTATCAAAAACGGAAGAAATTAGTATTCACGCTTCGACAATTACCATGGCAGCAAAGTCATTACTTCCCCTTCCAGATGCACATGGGGGATTTAGTGATGATAGTGAGAGAATCCGAAGAAGGTATTTGGATTTCTTGATGAATCAACATGCACGAAATACTATTAATGTGAGGTCAGGGGTATTAAGGTCAATTAGAAATTTGATGCATGAAAGAGACTTTATTGAGATTGAGACTCCAATGTTAGAGTCAAATCCAGCAGGAGCGCAAGCTAGGACTTTTGATACTCATATGAATGCGATGGGTATAGATATGAGTTTAAGGATAGCTGGAGGAGAGTTATGGCATAAAATGGTGCAAGTAGGAGGTTTTGAAAGGGTATATGAAATGGGTAGAGTATTTAGGAATGAAGGTATCGATTACTCACACAATCCTGAATTCACAATGCTTGAGTTTTATTGGGCGTATTCGAATTTTGATGAGATGATAGATTTTAATGAGGAGTTAATAAGAAGGGCAGCCTTTGAATCAACTGGAAGGTATCAGTTTGGGTTTAGGGGAGATCAAATAAATTTAGAACAGGCATTTAGGAGAGTTGACTATAATGACCTATTTGTCGAACAATTAGAAATCGACTTACATGAACTAGAATCAGCTCAAGACCTTCGAGCGAGTGTTCTAAATAGGTTCGAACTCGAGATCCCAAGTGAGTTAAGTATAAGTAACGCAGTTGACTTCGTGTTTAAAAAGCTCATACGACCAAGTATTATTCAGCCTACTATTGTTCAGAACTATCCAGCCTTTATGAGTCCACTTGCAAGGAGGACAACAGGTAATGATGAATTTATATATATGAGTCAATTTGTTATATCTGGAATGGAAATAAATAGAATCTATACGGAGTTAAATAATCCAATCGATCGGGCAGAGAGATTCTCTAGCTCAGATCAAGAAAGTCATGATGGTGATAACGAAAGCTGGGAAAGCGATGACAACTTCGTTAGAGCTATGGAGTACGGTATGCCACCTATGACTGGAGCTGGTTTAGGGATAGATAGGTTAGTCATGGTATTAAGTGAATCAGATAGTATTAGAGACGTAATTGGATTTCCGACTGTTAGAGAAGAGTAAAGAATATTTAAATATCGACTTTTGTTGTCGTTTAAAATAAGTTAGTCAACTAGTCAAAAATCTTCAAAGTGTGAAGGGCTCTTGTACAAGCAACGTACAGGAGCCTGATGCTTTCAAGATCATCACCAAACATTCCATCTTTTATAACTATGACATTATCAAACTCTAGACCTTTAGACTTTGATACTGGAAGAACGATTACCCCTCGTTTGAAGTCGTTAGTCTTGTGGCTTAGGATTTCTTTATCAGCTAATTTCGAAAGCTCATCTTGCAGTTTCTCTGCACTACTAGAATCTCTAGTAACAACAGCTAGGGAACCAAATTCGTTTTGGTTAACAAGTTCAGTAAGCCTTTTCAAAAGTTCGTCTCTATCTGAGGTCGCAGTCTCTTCTACTTGCGCACCATGTCTGAGAACAGCTTCTGGTACAACATAACCTTTAGGGAACTTACTGGCTAAATTGGTTGAGACATAATCAATGATTTCAATTGTTGTTCTATAACATCTGTTGAGTTCAAAGTATTGAGTATCCTTGAAGATATTATCTGTAGCGATAACATCTTCTTTCCAGTTCATTATCTGAAAAGGAGGGATTATCGATTGAGCAATATCTCCTGCAATTGTTATGTTACGATTTTTACTGATGAGGCCAAGAACATACAAGGTAAAAGGTGAGTGGTCTTGAGCTTCATCGACTACAACTAAATCTCGGATGTAATCCTCGCGATTCAATGTCATTAATTTAAAGTAAGCAAGAGGAGTTAGGTCTTCAATTGTGTATGTAAAGTTCTTACCTTTCTTTCCAAAAGTATCCATAGTGTATTTGTACACTTGGGGGTGGTTAGATTTGATTTCCTTTAGAAATTCTTTATAAATCTGGATTGGGTTTAGTCTTCTCTTGATCTCATTCAAAATCTTTCTTTGTCTATTCTTCTTCTCTTCCACATCACCCATATAGCTTCCTGCATTGTTTCTCTTAAATTGGATCTGAGCAAATACATATTCAACTGCTAGTTCAAAACATTCGATAATACTCAAGTTATTTTCTTTGGAGTAGAGCTGGTTGAACCTAGCAAATATTTCAGGAGCTTGTCTATCGTTTATCTGTCTTGCAAGACCATCGATATATCCAGAATAAAAATCTTTTGCAAGATTTATAAATTCAGCAGACCCCTTAAACTGCTTGATGTCTAAATTAACCGGCTCGGTTGAGAAAACATAGTTCCCTTTAAATCCAAGAAGGCTTTTAGCCCATTCAAGATAAGTTGTTTGAGGCAAATGTGTAATTCCAAGGCTTGGAAGTACATCTGAAATGTAATCAACGAACATCTTATTAGGCGCAATTACGAGTGATGCACTCGCTCTAAAATTCTCTTTGTAAGCATAGAATATGTAAGCGAGCCTGTGTAGAAGAATTGTCGTTTTCCCCGAACCTGCAACTCCTTGGATAATTATTGGTTTGTCGATCTCAGCTCGGATGATGGAGTTCTGTTGAGCCTGGATCGTTGATACGATGTCTTTAAGTTTTGAACCATCCCGCTTCTCAAGCGTTGAAAGAAGGAATGCATCAGCTGCAGCATTACCAGTTGTTGTTTCGTATACTTCATCTATTGCACCTCGGGTAATCTCAAACTGTCTTCTCTGTTGTATATCACCAGTATGCTCTCCCATTGGGGTTGTGTATGTCACATCTTGTGCAAGTCCTGAATGCTCATAGTAAAGGTTCGCAATTGGTGCTCTCCAGTCCGTGATAAGTGGAGAGAGGGTAGTCTGATCAAAGTAGGCAAATTTACCAATATATACATTCATTGGCTTTTTAGCCGCAGGGTTTGTTCTTTGAAATTCTAACTTTCCAAAATAAGCAGACTCGACAATAGATAAGTTTTGATTAACTTTATCTAATACAAACTGAGCTTTTGAAAGTAACTTGTTGTATTTTTGTACGGCATCAGCACGGTCGTCTCCAGTTTCGTTCTCCATGAAATATACAAACTCTTCAGCCTGCTGCTGTAGTCTGTCGATCTCTTGGATCTCTTTTTGCACCTCAAGTTTAACCTGTGCAAGCAGATCTTCTATATAATTTGTCTCTTCTGGAAAACTCTCCCGTGTCTGGGGCCTTTGATGAATATCATCTAGATCCTTGTAAATAGGATTTAGATAGTCCATAAAGTTGAGCATAGGGGTTAGTATACAGGTATGTGGATGGTTGTCAAGTGCTTACTATGGGGTATAATCATCTATGGTTAGATTGTTTAATCAAATACTTGCTAATCCAAAAGAATATACTGGAGGTAAGTTTATGGGGAAAAGATATACTTCTCTATCGGATAACTATTTAGGTATGTTTATAAATTCTCAGAGCACTTTGAGAAACGAATTGCCATTTATAGTGAACCCTCAGAGAAATGCTTATCATTTTGCATTTGCAAGGGGACGTAGTCAGAAAATAATGACTCCTCTAATGGGAGTTAGAAAATACACCTTGCTAGACTCAATAGCTACCGGAAATCCTAATGAAGTGAAGTTGTTTGCTTTAGGGACCTTTAGACAGAATGTTTCTACTATGATTGGTTTAGTGAACACTAGGGATCAATCTTATCCATTTATTATCGCAGATGGAGTAGTCTTAATACCTGGTTCTTCAGACTATTTTGAAAATGAGATAAGGTTAACAAGTTTGGTTAACAGTACGTAATCTCCCCCCCACCAATACACTCATTACCTTGATAGACTACCAAATACTGACTAAGAGCAGGTGCCCATTGCGAATTTACAAATTCAACACTAACTTTACCACCTTCATTCATCTCAAGAACAGTAACCTTACTGTCTTTACTTCTATATCTGATTGAAGCGCTTAGATTTTCAAAGTCTGTAGGGTAGTTGATGTAATGGAAATTATCACAAGATACTTTTCGCTTCCATAGTTCTTTATGAGTCTCGCCTTGTCCAACGTACAGTATATTGTTCTCAACATCTTTACTTACTACAAAATAAGGCTTTGGGAAGCCTCCGAGTGCCATACCCTTTCTTTGACCCAAAGTGTAAAACCAGATACCATCATGTTCACCAACGACTTCACCCGAATCAATATCTTTAATATATCCTTTCTTCACAGTTAAACGCTGGCTTAGAAATTCACGGATATCGACTTCACCAACAAAGCATATCCCTTGGCTATCTGGGCGGTCATGGTTCTCAAAACCCTGCTTTTTAGCAATAGCTCTGACTTCAGACTTGTTTAGATCGCCTAATGGAAAGATTGTCTTTTTCAAAGCATCACTTGTAACTTGTGATAGAAAGTAGGTCTGATCTTTATTACTATCTTTAGGCTTGTAAAGGCGTCCATCAAAATCTGTTTTACAGTAATGACCAGTAGCTATATAGTCAGCACCAAGCTCAATACATTTGGCTAAAAATTTATCGAATTTTATAAATTTATTACAAAGGATATCTGGATTAGGAGTATTACCAATTTTATACTGTTTAAAAAAATCCTCTATAACTAAATCGCGGTATTCTCGTTCGAAGTTAATGGAACGAAATTCAATGCCGAGTTTGTCTGCAACACTTTTAGCTGCCTCCAACTCTTCTTCCCAGGGACACGTACCTTCAATCCCAAAATCATCGGACCAGTTTTTCATATAGATCCCTGTCACATCATAGCCTTGCTCAAGGAGTAAATATGCAGATACTGAACTGTCCACTCCTCCAGACATACCAACAAATACCTTTTTACCTTCACCTAATTTGCTCATGATATTATTATATATTAATTCACTGGTTTACATATGCAAAAAATATTTGATTATTATAGAAATCGTCATAATGGTATGACCCTTTATCAGAAAATTTTATGGGGAATTGGAACTTTTGTTTTTGGAAATTTGATTGTCTGGTTAGCTTTTAATATTTATGATGATAATGCAAAATCACTAGTGTCAATAAATGACATTTCAAGGATTGAGCTTGTGGGAAGTGAGCAGATTCTTGATGTTGAGCTTGCGTTATCACAAGAGCAAAGGAGAGTAGGCCTGATGAATCGTGAGGAGTTAGGAAAGAATAACGGGATGCTATTTGTCTTCGATAAAGAAACAGATAATGGTGGTTTTTGGATGAAGGATACTTTGATACCTTTGGACATAATCTTTATAGATACTGACCTTAATGTAGTTGGGCTTTTCAAGGATGTTCAACCCTGTGATAGTGATCCGTGCTCGACATATGACCCAAAAAATGATTACAAATACGTGGTTGAGACGAATTCGGGGTATTGGAGTGAGGTTGAAATTGGTAAGGAATTGATCTTTTATTGATTGAACATAAGGATCATGAAAGTGGTAAAATTCAAATATGAATGAATCACAAAGATTTTACAAAGAGGTTAGAAGTATCATTGAAGAAAAATCGTACTTCAGAGAGGCATTTAAAAGTAGGATAGTCGATATTAATCCTATTATTACTACAGAAGAAGAGGCATTTCGCTCACTACAAGAGTTAATAGATATTCTAAGAGAATGTGATGACAACCATAGCCATTTTACAGTTGATTATGAGAAGACTACTCGCGAAAATCAACCAGTTGAAGTTTCAAGAGTTGAAGATGTGATCTATATAGACATGCCGACTCATATTTGTCGAGATGATGAGTCTTTAGTAGTTAACTATGCTCAAGAGCTTCAAGACCAAGTACGCGAACTTTATTCACCTGAAATTAGGGGATTCATTTTAGACATGAGGAGAAACTCCGGAGGTAATATGTACCCAATGATCTTAGGTTTAGGTTTTTTGAGTAATAGGGATGATATGGCTACTTTCGAATTCCCTGATGGTTATAGCCATAATTGGGGGTATAAAGATGGGTGTATGTATTACTGTGAAGAGGAGATTTATAGACTTGATAACCCTTTTGAATTGGATAAGAGAGATTTACCATTAAAGATAATAATAGGAGGTAAAACTTCAAGCTCAGGTGAGATTACAACTATCGCATTAATGGGTAAGAATACACAAACGATCGGTGATTTAACAACTATGCATACGACTGCTAATGCAGTATATAGTTTCGATAATGGTTCAATTCTCGCACTTGCTACCTCTAATACTTTTGATTGGCAAGGTAATTCTTACGAGAAAGGTATTAAGCCGGACTTGCAATTAGAAGAGGGACAAGATGCACTTGAAGTAGCACTAGCAATGTTTAAAGAATAATATTTATCTCTTAAGAGTTATCAATCCTAGCTAAATAGTAATTAACAGTTTGATCCCATGTCGTGCAAGGTGGACAGTACTTTGGCATGATCTTAGAAGGCGTATCTAGGCCGATTCCGTAATAATACTGCCCAAGTCCAGCCGAAACTGTTTCAATCGCTTCAGGATAGCTATTAAAAGCTTTGTCGTAATGAACTGCCCAACCCCAACAATTATGCGCTGCAAAGTTCTTTTTACACCCCGAACTTTCCATCATTGAGATCGCTACGACGATGTTATAAGGAATCCCATGACGATCAGCAGAGTCGACTATTTCGATGACGTAATCTGAAAGAGGGGAATTTATTTCTGTTAAAAATCTGTATAACTTCAATTCTTCGGGAGTACTAGGCTCTCTCTTGCTTATCTCGATCGAATCGGAAGACCCTAATACTGATTTTGATTCTGTTTTAACAATGTCTTTTTCAATTAGTAAAGCGGAAGACTGAGGCTTAGAGTTACTTTTGGTGAAAGGGTTGTCGATAAGCTCAAACTTCAGGTCATTATTAAGTAGCCCAAAAGTTATAAAAAAGATCAGAAAGCTAGCTCCTATAAATTTTGCAAAGACTTTAGAAATATTTGGCACATTTAATTGTACACCAATCTACATTCTTGCCATTACATAGCTTACTTTAACGTTCCAATCAGTACATGGTGGACAATACTTACTCTGCATAGCAGCAGGGGTTGTAAGTCCTTGAGCCCAATAGTATTGATATATCCCATTCATTACAGTCTTAATAGAGTGGTCATAGCCTGTAAAAGATCTAGCCGCTTCTTGGCCTCCCCAGCCCCAACAGTTGTAGGGTCTGTAAGCATTAACACATCCGCCAGATTCTATCACTGATATAGCTGGTACTAATCTGTAGTCCATTCCAAGTCTGTTCGCTTCATTTACAAATGTTTCGGCATGAGCTGCAAGTGGAGAGCCACGTCCTGCAAAATAATTTCTTAGCCTGTCAATCTTCCATTGATTATCAGCAATGTACTTTTCGTACTCTTTTTGATCGGCGATGTCCTCAGCTGTATCTAAAAGTGCTTGTGTGTCTGGTGTTACATCAATTGCAACTTTGTTTATATCAAATCCGCCCTCATTAGATACGTCAAGATGTTCAAAAGGGTTTTGGTAATTGGATGCAGTCGCTTCTGCAGAAATCGCATCGATTTCGACGAAGCTTCTAATAAAAATTGATAAAAATAGAATTACTATTACTTGTGCTAAAAGAATTTTCTTCAAAGCAAATCAATAATTAATTTAACTATTAATTATACTATAAGTCTATCGGAAATTCAATATACATCAGCGGTTCTGCCTTGCACGTCGATATTTACTTAGTAGGTATCCTGCAGCCTTCGTAAACCTTACTGTGATAAGAGCTTTCTTATTGTATGACTTGTATCCATTTGAAGATAGTTTGATTAGCTCATTTATCAAGTCTGAACTTTTAATATTTTTAAGTCTTCCAGGTAGGTTTGAACTAAGCTCTTTATCAGTAAAACCCTGAACTGCGAATTTTGAGTAAATATTGTTTAACTCTTCTTTTTGTCCTTGATATATACTTTGAACTTTTTTAGGATTCTCAAATCCATTCATCCTAATATCTCCTAAATATGATAAACCGATAATTTTCTCAATTAATACTGGTAGTTTGAGCTCAATATTAGAATTTGCTAATCTGACTAAACTGAACGCTGCTTTGCGGTTGGCTTCTAGTGCTTCTAGAATGTCTTTCTTTTCAAATGCTAATTCGATAGGTTTCTGAGTTCTACCTGCAAAATAAAAATGTTCCCATTCAATCAAATCATTAATGAAGTCCTTTCGGTCGATTATCGCGTACTTTGTATTGAAGTTACCTATTTGGATACCGTTAAAGTAAGATACAGCAGGAGGCTTGTTATGGATTTGGAAAAATGTTTCAGGCAACATCTTGGTTAGATATCTCCCAATTGTAGGGAAGTGTTTCGCAGTTCCTTGAAAATTTGCAAGCTTCTCAAAGTCAGATGACTTCAAATCATCTACAATTACCAGGATATCTATCATTCCACTATCGTGTGAATTTTTCTGTTTTTTTACCTTAGAGCCGTAAAGGATAATCTCATAAGGCTTAACCGGAAAGCTTTTACTATCTTGAAAATATTTGAAAATCTCATTGAAACTACTTCTCACTGCATTTTATATATCAAACTAGTACGAAAGTAAACTTGAAGCAACCATCTCTTCTGGCTTATTTATTCCCATTAGCTCAAGAATTGTTGGTGCAACATTTTCTAATTTCCCAAGTCTGAGATTATCTTTAGGGATATCTTTGTCGACTATTATAAATGGGACTGGGTTGAAAGAATGCTCTGTATCCATTGAGCCATCACCTTTTAGTAGCTCTTCTACGTTCCCGTGATCAGAAGTGATTATCACTGATCCTCCATGCGCTTGAAAGACCTTAGTAAGTCTTCCGACACAGAAATCTGTAGCCTTAATCGTCTGGATACAAGCGTCTATATTACCTGTGTGTCCAACCATATCAGGATTAGCAAAATTTAGGACAATCAAATCGTA
>JAHDCA010000030.1 GCA_020630115.1 Candidatus Dojkabacteria bacterium
TTTTAAACCAATTTCGAAACAAATCTGATCAATCTGTTTTACAGTATACCTGTAAGCGATCTGATCTTCTGAAAGATCACATTCTTTAATAAAGTCAATAGCTGCTTTAGCCTCAACTTTTGGTGCTAATGTTCTAGCCATGTAAAACCTCCTATTCTACAAAATCTCTTTTCTTTAAAACGAAACCTTTATCCTTTAGCATTTTTCTTGTTATTGGATCATTGAAGTCGTATATCTCTCTAACAAGAGGACACTTCTTCCATTTTTTAGGTTTCTTATAATGAGATTTTTTCTCACATTTTCTGTAGTTATAAATAAACTTAGCTTCAGTTTCTTGAATTGCTAGACTTCTTCGATCTAATCTCGGCACTGAATATCGAAGCGAAACGCATGATGTCGAGCTCAAGAGAATCAATCCAAGCATGATCTTGCGGACTTTCATTTAAAGCCTCCTCATACATTTTTAAAAGATTCAAATACCTTTCTTTGTATTTGGTTTTTTCTTTATGCTCCCAAATCTCAAAGATGCTATCTACTAAATTTATGATTACCTTAGCTGTCTTCATTGTTTCTTACAGCATCGATTACTGGCTTCTTAATAGAAAGAATGTAATCAATAATAAAAATAATTACAGTATAAACTTTTGAGTCTTTAAAGCTCTCTAACCACTCGTTATCAACTGGTGTTTCTGTTTGTTCTGCAATAGTCTCTAGTAAAGTCATTAAAGGTTTAAAGATAATTCTAGCAGAACCGATAATAGTTACGATTTGCATAAAAAGACCTAACTCACCTAAGTAAGCCTCTAGTACTGGTCTTAAAATTTCAAGAATTGTTTCTAATGTCATTGTATCTCTCCATGATAGATATAAATGCCTTCATGGCATTTTTGTTATTAAGTAAATTTATGATTTCTTCTGTTATACTCTCAGTCATAGAAAAAGTTTTATCTAGAGAGTATTTTCTATAAGTTAAATAAGCAACGAGCTCAAACATATCTTTAGGTATAAAATTATCTGATCTTATTCTTAATAAAAGTTCACCTTTAACGATAACTGGTTTAGAATTTTTCATCAAACTCCTTAACTTTTATCTCTGTTCTTGGCTCACCATAAAACTTATAAAGAACAAGTTTAATTATTTGTTTATCATCGTTGTAAACAAACCCATTCATCCCATCTAATACTGACTTAGATAGATTATCTATATCAGGTCTTTTTAATGGGTATTTCATATTCTTAGACTTGGGCTCTTTTAGATAAAATCTAAGTTCAACCTCTATTGGTCCCTCGAATATCTTACTACCTTGCATAGCTTCAGCAGCTTTAACACTTATATACTCTTGATATTGTTTCACTTCTTTTGGTTGAAATGCAAACCCTCTCTTGGTAAACCGAGCACTTTGCTTAGGTTTAGGAGCTAAATCTATATTAAAAGAGATCATCTAATTCCCTTTCTATTTCTCTGAGTATTCTTTGCTCTTCAAATTTATCTAAACCAATAAAAGGTCTAGCTGGCATTTTCTTAGTTCCAAATTGATGATATTTCCCATACTTAGCAACAGACTTAAGAGTAATTTTATCTCCTCTTAGAGCGTACTTAATTGAGTCTCTGAGCTTGCCTGTCCTGATAAGTATATTAGGAACAGCGTATTTTTTTCTCTTCTCTCTGAGCGTGTTTGGGCTTAATGCTGCCCACTTAATAGAATCAGGATCTCGCTTTAATGTGTTAAATCTCTGCTTTGTTCTTGTATCTATTATTCTTAGAGCTTTTTCCATGATCTTTCTTCTAAACCTAGAGTCAAAACCAATATCTTTTAAAAAGTCAGTGACTTCACTTAATTGCTCTTTTAATTGAAAGTCTATTTTCAAATCAGTCAATACCTACTCCATGGTAAAACAAATCTCTAAATCCTCTACAGCACTTGGTATACCAATAACTAGTGGTATTATTTTTAAGCATATCTCTTGACCAGATACATACTGATCTAACTCAATACAGCCACCGTAGTAAGTAGCTCCACCGTCTCCAATAAGAGGTATATAACCAGAGTTATCTACATTTATCTCTGCTCTTACACTTGATGTTCCGTCTAATTCAAAGAATATCTTAGCTATTCCATCTTGTTGTTTTACTGATGCACACTCAACCTTAGCTGGGATAATCGTGTAATCTATTATATCGTTATCATCTAAGTCTAAATTAAACTCTTGAGCATAATAAGCATCTTCTTCGTCTATAGCTGATATTTGAACTTGCTTAAAATCATTTGCACTTATAGAGGTTATTCTAACTTTCTTATAAGGTGTTGTTGTGTTGCCAACAAAATAAATCCAATCGCAAGGCTCGCTATCTTTAAACTGAGTTGAATCATTTACTAGACACTCTTGATATATCTCTGGTCCGTTTTCTGCTAACCACTCTTCATTTAGAATATAAAAACCATCACTAGGAGTGACAGAGTAATTATATATCTCTCCATTGGGGTGTCTAATCATCATCGTTGTATGATCTGCATGAGGGTTACAAGCATATATCTTTGTAATCTTACCACCTTCAATTTCTACATCTGTTATCCTTCCAGATTCAGACCAGCACACTAAGTTATGTGATATATAAACTACATCTCCACGGCAAAAGAATAATGACTCTATATCCATAGAAAATGTAATAGTTCTTCTTTGAAAGAATTGTTTAGCTGCTATTAAATTAGCTTCTCTTTGAGCTTGCCCTCTTCTTATAATACCCCAATAATCTATAACCGCTCTTTTATGAGCATTATTTGGGTTAACAAAAGGTCTTATTACTTGAACGCTTCTTTGAGTCCAATGATCTTCACAGTCTGTATATCTTACTTCGATAAAATCAGGTAACTCTCTATTTATATAAGATATATTAAATGAATCTTTTATTACATTTGAATGAGATACAACACCAACTGGAATATCATTTTCATTTTCCCAGATAACACCAAGTTTTCCTTTGCACCATGTAACTGACCCTCTACCAACTGCTGCTATTCTTCCTAATACATCCATGACATTTGCTGAGTCATGAAGAATTGCATTAAATCTAAGATCAGCATTATCACAATATGTATACCATTCTTGAATTGAATCAAGATCGATTTGTTTTATTGGTAGACCAGCACCAAACAATCTCTCTTCACTTTCAGGATGCTCAATTGAAGTAGTCCAGCCTATAGTTGGTGAATTTGGAAATGTTTCAGCAGCATGATCAAAATAAGTTTTAAAACCACCTAAAGCAAAATATAAAAAGTGTGAAGCAGGATTATCAGAATAACCCCATGTCCAATTAGCACCATCAAAAACCCAAGTTTTATTTCTTACTAAAGAGTTAAATGATTGAAGTCTACCTTGTAATTGATCAGATGCTTGAATGATAACACCAAGTCTGTGTTGAGCTACATATTCATTTAAACCACCGTCTTCAATTTGATCTTGTCTAAAAAACTTAACCTCTGTGAAATTTATTTCTGATATTTTATTTCTTCTTCTGTTTTGATCTTGATCTTTTGATTCATCCCTTATAACTCTTCTAACTCTTACCTCATAATGCCCCGGTGGTAAATCATCTTGAACTATAGTACAACATACAGTGTTTGAGTAATCTCCAGTAAAATTAAAAGCAGCATTAGTTGTTGGATGGTCAAAATAATTCCATGTAGCAGCATTTATATCTTTCCACTGAACCTCTAGAGGTATAGTTGTGTTTATTATTCCAGCGGTTCTGTCTTGTATAAAAGCTCTTCCTTGAAGGTCAATCTCTATTCTAACAATATTATCATAAGGAGACTCTCTTCTAACCCAATTAAAGTCTCCACTATCAACTAAACCTATAACTGTCTCTTGGGCTATTTGACCTGGATTTGTTAGGTTGAACTCCTCATTATTTCTTAATATACCACCTTGCTCAGAGTGAACATTTCCGTGTATTCCTATTTCTATATTTTCTATTTTTGAACCATAATCATCACTGGCTGGATTCTCTGTTAAACAATCTCTAGATAAAGCATTATCCCATTCTATATTCCACTCATTTGGTTGCTTTTGTATCTTAAATATTTTTGTTCCTCTATATCTTTCTAAATTAGTATGACCAATCCAATAAGATACATCATCATCTTTGTTTGGATCAATATAATCAGTATCAAGATCTCCAAAGCCATAATTAAAAATATGTCTTACCTCTGTAAAGCAACCTGCATAACCAGTTATAGTTTCAACATAAACACAAGCAGGGAATTGAGTTTCAACAAAACCTTCGAAGTTTGGATTTTCTGAGCAGTCAGCTAAAAATGGAGGTTGTCCGTTTATATAAGCAGTATTTCTAACTGATGGGTCTAAAGGTGAAACGCCTGATAGGTTCCAATTTGATTGAATATCTATAATTGAGCCATTTGATGCAACCGCACAAAATGGGGATCCATTGTAATAATAACCAAGAGAAGCAAAATCACAGTTCGTTATTACACAAGCATCATTTACATCATACCTAAACCATCCTACATATATACCAGCTCCTCCTCTAACACCTGGGTCACCGTTTATATCAATAGAAAAAGGCTTAGCGGCACATAAAGACTCATGTGTTGGCTGTCTTGACCCAATACCCCATGGAGCATCACCTGGTAAATTAACAGTTATATCATCAATTAATTGAGGTTGAACATACGGATTATGTGGAGGATTATTTGTATTGTCACCCAGATAAACGGGTAGCCAGTATCTTCTAATACCTGGTCCCCCTCCACCAGTTATAGGGTCACAACCTGGCAAAATATCACCTACACCCCTAGGGTTTACATAGTTGTATTTAACCCAACTAAGGCTTGCTTGTATATTAACAGTGGTTTCAACCAATTCTAAACTAACACCTATGTCATCACTTTCTACAAGCCTATTTCTTCTGTATGGAAGAGCCCCGAAATCAGGATGAAACCTGTGAGGTGTTAAGCTTGATAATACTAAAGGTAGTGGCTGATAAGGTCTAAACTTATTACTCGATGCACTTAAAGAGTGATTAGGTAGGTTGGCATTTTTTTGAGTTGATTGATTTCCACCTGGGTCATTTGAGTTATCTATAGCAAATAAAGCTCTAACACCTGCTATTAATAAAGACCCACCAACTGCAACAAGAGCTAGTACAAGCGGGGTTGCAGTACCAGCAGAAAGAACTGTAAGTGTAACAATTAACGCAACCTGAAGAATGGTTGTTAAAATCTTTCCTGTTTGTGAAGTTTGACCTCCACCGCCTCTAACCATAGCTCTAATGTTTACTATATCGTTTTCTTTTAAGACTAAATCTTTAGATACTTCATGACCGTTTACATAAACAGAAACTTCTCTATCGGAATTGATATCCTCAAGAACTTGAAGAACTGTTTTATTTTCTACCTCAAAAGTTTTTCTATCCTTAGACGGTAGTAAAGGATGAGGTGAATATGTTATTTTAGCCATCTATAAAAGCCTTTAACTCTCAAATTGTAGTTAGGAAGGTCTTTTATTTTATGCATAATAGATTTATTAAAGTTCTTCATGCAATGTAAACAATAAGAAATTCCGTTTTCTTCTACATATAAACCAACATGATTCAATTCTCTGTTGGCACTCATTAAAACAATATCACCTGTTTTTGGTTTAACAGGTTCTTTTTCTACATAATCGAATTGATGTTTGAGTATTTGCTCATTCATTCCATCGACATTTTTCTCATACCTTATTAGATTAGGAACATTAAACCCAAACTCTTTATTAACAACCATTACTATAAACTCAAAGCAGTTGTGATTGTCATAAGGTAAATTTATATACTTACAATACCATTTCATTAAAATAAACCAGGTGCTACTCTATAGTTATATGGTATAGCAACCGCAGGTTTATTCAAAATGTCGTTATATCCTAATGATGCAGTAATCTCATAAGTCGAAATACTTATATCATCCATAAATAGGCATATATCTAACTCATATTTATTTGGATCAGACTTTAAAAACATCAAAAGCCTTACTTGAACATCTTCTCCACCCTGAGATTGGTCTATCCATCTGATTATATCCCTTCCAATATTAGCTATTCTAAGTCTAGATTTTGGAAGCTGTGAGTCAACATCATCTGGCATGGTTATTTCATACGGACAAAATATGTATGTATCTCCATTAGAAACTACATCTTCCCCTCCATTCGTTATTCTTATTGGAGAAGCTAGTTTAGGAGATGTTATCTCTAATGCTGTTACTATTATTTCACAGCTATTTACAGAGTTTAAGGCTTGATTAAATTGATTGCTAAACTGTCGTGGCACATTTCACCTCTAGGCTTATGCTTATATTCCAAGAATCAATACACTGATTATCAGGTGCATAGTTAGGAATATCTCTTATCTTTGCTATTTCTTGTTTTCCTGTACATGGATCAACCCAACAGAATTTCTTTTGACCAAACTTAATAGTGTTTTTATACCAAGTTTCAAAATCAATTAAATGATCTTTACATGCATGATAAGTCATAGTTATTACTTTATAAGTAGCACAAGATAGTAATCTTGACTTCTTTAGACCATCATCAAATTCTGTTTGGTATCTATTATCATCAAAAGTAATAGAGTAATTATCTAATAAAGGAACTAAGTAAGCTGGAAATTCAATCATTAACTACCACCTCTATTCATATTGAAAACACCACTTAAAGTCCTAGCGGCTCTACCATTCTTTCTTATGTCTTCTACCAATATATCTATTACAGTTGTTTCAGGATCAATTTGTCTTGATCTTGGTGTAACACTCGTGTTACTTGAATTGTTTTGAACGTTTATATTTACAGTTGATTGAGCTACTGCCTGACCAGCTTGAGTAGCTGTATTGACCGACCCACCATCTTGAAATCTTGGTAAATCTAAATTTCTCAATCCATAAGCAAAAGAGTTTAGATTTCCAACTAAACCACCTGTTCTAAATCTTGGTGATTTCTTTCCTATTTTATCAGTTATACTTTCTACCCCTGCACCACCTCTAGCGACTCTTGCAAGTTGCTCGAAGAAACCAGTACCAAAAAATCTAACTGTTCTAGCATTATTAACAAACTCTCCATTAGAAAGCCTTGCTAGGATTGAATCACTAGTACCTGTACCAGGTCCTCTGATTGATCTATCAGGAACTTCACCCCCTGTTGCATAACCAGGAAGATTTCTTATTGATCCATTATCAATATATGCACCTGTTTTTGCTCCACCTATTCCAGCGGATGCACCTTGTATTAAAGATGTGAATAACTGATTTAATGCTTGAGCTAAAACTTGTTTAACAAGCCTATTGGCAAGGTCATTAAATATGTCACTAACTGCATCACCGAAATTTTTAGCACCATCTATTGCACCAATAAAAGCATCTGATAATCCATTGGATAAATCATTAACTACCAGTGATTGAAGGTCAGTTAACTTATCAGCAGACTCAGTGACTTTTTGATCAAACTCAACTCTTCTCTCTTCAAAATCATCAAGTATTCTTTGTTGATTCTGTGGTGATATTTCTTGAAAAGCTGCTGAGTTTTGAATATCACTAAGAGCAGCTTGGACTTCATTTTTTATATTTTGCGCTACATTTTGACCTATTCTTCCACCGATTTGAGATGAACCTAGTGTATCATTTAGTCTTTTAAACACATCTTCTATTTCTTTATTTACTTTATTTTCTGCTGCGGCATCTATTTCTAAATCAATCTTCTGAGTGATTACATCAGCCCCAAAACCACGCCTCTTAGCTTCTTCAAGTAAGCTTTTGTACTTTGATTGTATCTTTTCTGCTGTGGCTGATATGTCTAAATTTGATTCAGCACTTAAAGCTAGATCTTGTTTTAGCTTTTCTATTTCTGATAAGAATTTTCTTTGATCAGCTAATCTTTTGTCTTGCTCTTTTTTCTGAGCAGCAGTAATAGCCTGCTCTTGAGCGATAGCAGGGTTTGTTGTTGCACTCGGAGATGCGCTTGCTTGTGAGGCATTGTTAACACCAAGTCTTCCTAGCTCTGCTTCTAGTCTAGATATTTTTGTTTCAACCTCTTGGGTATTAGCTTTAACATCAAACTCATAAGCTTCTATTCCTAGAAAGTTTCTTATAGATTCTGGAATAGCATTAACAATTCCTTCTGATAAACTAACTAGACCATTTTTAATAAAATTCTCTATTGGTAATAGCATTTTTGTAAGAGCTATTTCCCAATTTATGAGCATTGCTTGGATAGCGCTTGACACTGATCCGGTTTGCTCTTTAAGCCTTATGACTTCACCTATTACTGTGCCAACTGCAACCGCAAAAGCACCTATACCTGTAGCTATTAATGCTCTTTTTAAAGTACCTAGTGCTAAAACTAACCCACCTATTGCTGTTGAACCACCGCCAACAACTGCTGATAATCTAGGAAACTCTTGAACTAATGTTTTTATTGCAATAGCTATTCTATTTACTATTGGAGCGAAAACAGAGCCTATAACTTCTTGAAGATCGCCAAAGGCGTTTTGTAATTGCTGCAAAGGTCCAAGACCAGCTAAAGCAGCAGCAGCAGAACCACCATATTGCTTTTCTAACTCAGTTAGAATTATACTTTGAGCTTTTGCTAACTGATTGGTCTTTTGTAATTCCTTAATAACTTGAATTTGCGATTCACTAAATTGAATACCAGATCTTGATAAAGCACTTAAGTTTTTAGCAGGGTCATTTAAAGCCTTTCCTAGTTGAATGGAAGCAGACTTTAAATCACCATCTAAACGAGTAGCTAAATCAAGAGCAGCTTGTTGCGTTCTTTCAAATGAAGATTCAGCAATATTTGTAAATGTTAAAAGTTGGGCAGTAGCATTTTTGAGTATATCCTCATCGCCAAATAAGGATGTTCTTTGACCTTGGGATGCTAGATCTTTTAGTTGATCTATGGTTTTACCTATTTGATTACCAGTTGATTTTAAACCAGCCTCTACTTGTGCTATTGCTTTTTCTTGTTGGTCAAACGCACTTAGAGATGACTTTAAACCAGCTAATATTGCACCACCGCCAAGAACTGCGGATAACTGTGTACCTAAGCCAGATCTTATTTTCTTAGCTACACCATCAACTTTAGACTCAAGAACTCTTGTTGATTTTCCAACATCTACTTCTAGCTTCTTAAAAGCACTAGAAATCTTTTTTAGATCTCCAGTGCCTAAAGTTTTTAATTGTAAAATTAATTCTGATCTAATTTGCCGAGCCATTATTTAGAAATCTTCCCTTTAATTTGGTAGACATCCTTGTGAATGGATTCTAACTTGTCATAGATCCTTAAAAGATGTTCGTTGTTTTCTCTTATTCTTCTCGTGTTAGCATCAACTTCAGCTTTAAGAGTAGCGTAACTCATAACAGAAGGAATTAACGAGGCTAATACTAACCCCGTTAACCACTGCCACACTTTAAATGTGTGATCTTTATTCATTTACTTTTTCTTAGCTTTAGATTTTACTTCTACTTCTTCAGACTCTATAAGCTCAATAAGTCTCAACATCCCTTTTTTAGTGGATATTAATTCTCCATACCTCTTACTTATACTTAAAAGCTCTTCATAGTCGGCTAGTTTTGCATACTCTTCTTTAGTATATTCTCTACCAGTCTTCCATCTCTCAGGAACCTCTTGACCGATAGATTTAAACCAAGCTTCTATGCTTTCACCTTTAACTTCTTCTGTAGCAAAACCTTCAACTTCTAATTTAAATCTTTTACTCATATTTATCTCCTAGAAAGAACCTGCTGTTACTTCATGGTTACATTCTCTAATTTGGTTGTGCGTCCTAAGTCTTGTTCCATCTCCGTCAATTCTAGATGTACCAGTGGACTGGAATGCTCTTACTACTACAGTAGTTGTTGTTGCTACAAATTGAACC
>JAHDCA010000031.1:0-3492 GCA_020630115.1 Candidatus Dojkabacteria bacterium
GGGTGATGAGCTTGGCCTTGAGTCAATTAAAGAAAGAACTCAGAATGATTTAGATATGATGACAATGGCTTCGCAACTTCACGGAATTAATCAAGTTAATCTCTTCAATTCGATCGAGATTGATAAATCAGCCGATCTTGTTGAAGAATATGAGATAACTAGTTCATATGATTATAGCTTGAATCCTGACGGTACGATAAAGGTTGATGAGGTTCTTTGGGAGATTGAAGATAGCGGTAAGGTATATCACAGTCTCAATGCAGCACCAGGGGTGATCCAGGTGGTTAAGCAGCTTCATAAACTATTCTGTAGCTAAGTTGACAGTTTGAATGTGTAATTTGGTATGTTAAAAAATAACTCAGTTCTATCATATTCATATCTGATGTAGTATCGGTGGAATTGAGCTTTTCAAAAGACCGTTCCACTTTGGAACGGTCTTTTGTTTTATATAAAATATTAATTAAAAGCATAGATGAATAAATTAGATGGAATTATAGAAGTTTTAGGTGATCTACCTGAGGATCTAACTGGGTTGAATCATTACATAGGTCTTGAGATATCTGGTCGGTTGCATGTTGGTAGTGGACTAATGACTGCAATTGTGATCAAACAACTTCAAAAAAGAGGTGCTAACTGTAAGATATTTTTGGCAGATTGGCATACACTTTTAAATAATAAGCTCGGCGGTGATAAAGATCTTATACAAAGTGTAGCGAAAGGATACTTTACAAATACATTTACATCGTTGTTCGAATCAGTAGGTGTTGATCTAGGTAAGGTCGAATTTATCTTGGGCAGTGAGCTTTACGACAACAGTGATAATTACTGGGAGAGGTTTGCCATGATCGCTACAAAGCTTAGCTTGGGGCGTGTAGCAAAGAGCACAACGGTAATGGGGAAGAAAGAAGGTGATGCTAGAAAATTTTCCGATCTTGTTTACCCGGTTATGCAAATAAATGACATCTTTGAGATGCAAATCGATATTGCTCACTCAGGAAGCGATCAGAGAAAATGTCATGTGATAGCAAGGGAAGTCTCTTCAAGAATTGATAAGGCAAAACCTTTTGCAATTCATCACCCTATCTTACTGGGTATATTGAAACCTCCTAAGGAAGTGATCGAGGGTAAGCAAGACATTCGTGAGGTTCTAAGCGAAATCAAGATGTCCAAATCTAAACCCAAATCAGCAATCTTCCTTGAGGATGATGAAACTACAGTTCGGGCAAAGGTCAAATCAGCTTTCTGTATGGATGGTAATGTTACTTACAATCCGATGCTAAATTGGGCTGAGTTTATGGTTTTCCCATTGGAAGGGCAGCTACTTGGTTTTGATGATTTTGAATCTTTGGCTAATGCTTTCAAGCAAGGGGAGGTAAAGTCTCAGGAGTTGAAGTCTGAAATAGCAAATTTCTTGGTTAAGTATACAAAGCCAGTGCATCAATCAATGAAGGATAATGTATTTAGGAATTCATACTTGAAGTAAAAAGAAGCCTCCGGTTTTTAGGCTGGAGGCTTAAATCGGTATATTGAAAGCTCTCTAATTTTGTTTAACTTTGGTTGCTTGTGTACCTTTCTTATTATAAAAGTCTACAGCTCTCTGAAGTTCAACATCGTATCCCTGTCCATCATGACTTGCTTCTTCTAGAGTCTGACCATTTTGCCATGCTCTAAAACTTTCAAGTACTGCTTGTGTACCTGCGGTCGTACCCATAGGGTGTGAATGAGTTCCACCTCCCATTGTTGTTATAAAGTCAATTGTTCCAAAAGTATCAAGGAGTTTTGGAATCAAAACAGGGTTAACTCCTCCAGAGATAATCGGTGCTGTTTTGTTCATCATTCTCCAGTCAGCTTTGTGAGTGATCGAGTAGTCGTCCATCTGGCTTAGTTCTCTTCTCGCGATACTAAGTTCTCGAGCGCCAGATTCCCATATATGTCTTTCTGATCTAAGTATTGTTTCAACATCAGAGTCACTCCACGATACTGTACTCCAGACCTGTTTGAAGTGGCTACCTTGCGAACCTACTCGACTTGCATGCATTGCTGCAACAACATCTTCCTCAGGAGAACCATCCATCTTACCGATACCTGCAGTACCAGTGTGGATACCAGATGCTCCAGCTAGTCTTGCGAACTTAGTCATTACTGGGACAGTAAATCCAAATGGGCTTTCTTTCCTGGTAAATGCTCCATGACCAGCTCTGTGAAAGTGTAAGAAAACTTCTGGGTATCTTCTTCTAAGTGTTTGAACTGCTGTCCAACCTGAAGTGATTCCATCAATCAAAAATGCATAGCTACCAGGTCTCATTGTTCTTTGAATCAGGTCAGCTCTCTCGATCATAGTGTCAAAATCGGCAGCAGATACATTGAAAGAGTGGACTTTTTTATGTCCTGTTACATCTTCAGCTCGGTCCATAGCTATTCGTACCGCTTTAACCATAGTGTCAAAAGGTGCGAAGTCCTGGTCAGCCTGAGGTTCATCGTTCTTTACAAAGTGACCCCCACCAGCCCAGAAGTCATAACATAATTCTGCATATTGGTTAGATGTCAGTCCAATTTTAGGCTTGATGATTGAACCAAGGATTGGTGAATCATATACATCTAAGTATTTACGCATGTCATCAAGAGTGTAGCTAGGCCCATCGTATTGGGTAAGCATCTCAGCAGGGAATTGAACATCTAGAAGTTTACAAGCTTTAACACTACTCATACCAAATACATTCCCAGCTATGAAAGTTAAGATGTTTTGAACACTTCCTCCACGATCAAATATCCTCCAAGGATAAGCGATATATACAGTGCTTGTCATATGGTCAATCTCGTAAACTATCGCTCCCATTGATGCCGAGAAGGGGGTGCCTGTTCCGACCTTGAGGTTTGAGCCATTAGAACTTTCAGCCGCAATATTTGAAGATGCTTCTTCAAGTGTTTTTCCACCATAGCTTTCTACATAAAAAGCGCATAACATGTATTGACCGTTATAAACCTCTTTGTTTCCAAGTTGAATGTATTCTTTTTGCATTATTTTCTGTTAATAAATTTAATTATCCCGACGACTTCAGATAGATCATTAACTATGTAATCAGGTTGACTGAGGTCAAATGTAGGTTGGTCATCAATGAATTTCTGCTCATGTCTTACTTGGATAGTCTTTATCCCCAAATCATTAGCTCCTAGGATCTCTGAGTCAGCTTCATTACCAATAAAGATAGCTTGCTCGTGTGAAAGGCTTAGTTTATCTAATGCTTTAAGGTAAACTCCAGAATTAGGCATGTTTTGTCCGACTTCCTCTGCAGTTACCAAAGTATCAATATATTCTGAGATCTTCAAAGCAGCAATCTTCTTAAGCCTTACGTGAGTATGACCATTAGAGATAATACCGATCTTAAGGCCTTCTTTCTTCAATTGCTTGAGAAGCTTTAATGCACCAGGATATAGAGAAATCTTCGATAGTACTTCATTATAATAAGTGAAATATAATTTATAACTTAGGTC
>JAHDCA010000031.1:3502-4223 GCA_020630115.1 Candidatus Dojkabacteria bacterium
AATATCACTTCTTCCTAGAAGATCTTCAACTAGAAGTTGGAACCTTAAAGCCCTTGAAACTTTACCCGCAGAATTATGAAGCATATTACGTAGTTTCTTATCGAGTTTGTAGTAGTGAGTTACAAACTCTTCTTCGGTCACATTAGTCTTGTAAGAAGCGTTAAGTACTTTAAAACAGGTGGCTATAGCTTTGTCTGAGTGTTCTCTTGATGTACAAAGAGTATCATCAAAATTAATTAGAGCAGTTTTAATTTTCATATTTTAATGATATTAAAATCATGGGCTAATAGCAATGTCCTAGAGAAAAGTAACTCAAGTTAATAAAGTAATCGAAACGTTTTTGTTTTTAGAAAAGACTTTTCATAATTGTAACCTTATGAGTTTAGATAAATACTTAATCCTGAGTGAGAATAACCATAATAATTTTATAAAAATACTATGGTTAAAAAAATCTTAATGTTGCTGCTTTTATATGTAGCATTTACTCAGTATATATCTGCTCAGGGAGTTTATATCTCTGAAGAAGTTAGTGGGAATAATCAGCAATCAAGAGTGCTCGTTGATACATTAGATGATAGTTGGGAGTATGAACTAAGATACGATGGTGCATGTTCAGTAAATACTGGTTATATCGATGATGCGCAATTGCCTAATTTGATGTCATTTGATGGTATTGAAGTAGATGTATCTTTAAGAGACCTGGATAACAGCAGTCCAATTG
>JAHDCA010000031.1:4233-9599 GCA_020630115.1 Candidatus Dojkabacteria bacterium
AGGGTACGCTGGCTCAGCAATTTCGATAAATATGCAAGACGGGTCTCCCAAACCCGAAAGCCTATACACCTTGAATTATCCGTATTGGAACGAATCATCTGGGGGCAACTCAAATCTGAATGCTTTACTATTTGAATTTAGTGAACCTGTAACTAATTTTGGCGCTTGGTTTGGAGACGTTGAAACGCGAAGTGACGATCTAGGTACGCAAGCCCAACTGATATTACTTGATGATAGTAACAATATAATTAGCACCGAAAATATTGAGACTTCAACAGTAGATCAAACTCAGTGTGGTGATCCAGTGGGTCCAAACTTCTCCGGTTGTGGTAATCAGACAACAAGGTGGATTGGCTTTTATGACCAAAATTTTGAAGTTTCGAAGATGATGGTTGTCGTTGGAGATGATGATACGATTGAAGGCTCAAACGAAGGGTTCACAGAACACCTTAGTTTTATTGGTCCTTCAATGGTTACTGATATGAGTTGTGTAGAAAAACCCGAGGTGACTCTTGATAAGTCCGTATTAGGTTCTGGCTTTGATGAAATATTGAATAATTATTTTATTGAATATCAAATAAGTATTAGTAATACCGGAAATACAGTTCTAAAAGATGTCGAAATAATCGATAACCTTAGTGCAATAGTTGATCTAGGTTTAGATTTCTCCATTTCTGGTAAGAGTGATAATGTTCAAGCTTCCTATAATGGAAAAGATAATAACATTATTGGTAATGATCTGATTCTTGAAGTAGGTGGAGAAGAAATCTTCACTTTTATAATCACTGTTGATGGCTTGAATGATGACATACAAGTCTCAAATACTTCATATGCCTCGGGCATTTCAACCTTTGAGAGAATGGTTCAGTCAGAGTCTAGTGCTGAGGTATTGCTTGAGTTTAGGGAAGAGACTGAAGTTGAAGATATAAAAGAAACTTCAGCTATAGAAGATAACTCTTCTGTATTAGGAGTAGGTATGGGCTTGGCAAGTACAGGGACTAATCTCATAAAGACTTCTCTGCTTTTCTTAACGATGGTGCTATTTACATACCTTGGTGTTAAAATTAAGTATGAAATTGCTAATTGATGCAAGAACAACCCAAAATCAATTCAAGAGACATGGGATTGGAAGCTACACTAAGAATCTCATTGAAAATATAGTTGATTTAAAGCTTGTCCAGGACTTGGAGCTGATATTGTACACAGCTCCAACTTCTTTGAATATTGATCTTGAGAGAAGTAATGTGAAAATCAGGAGGGTGAAAAAAACAATCGGTAACTCATTCTTTGATCAATTTGAATTCAATAGAAGCGTCTTACCGATTTTAAGACTTGATCTGGAACGTCAATTTTTCAGTCCATACTTTTGGTTGGGGCTACCGCCAAAAGACTTTGAAGGTAAGTGGAGTGTTTTTATTCACGATATGATTCTGGCAAATGAAGATATTTATTCTCCGAATTCATCAATAAAAAATATAATTCGTAAAAGACAGTATTGGGATCAAATGAAGAAAATCGTTTACGCCAATAACGTTATAACAAACTCTTCGTATTCCAAATCTCAGATTCAAAAATATTTCCCTGGTCTTGATGACGAAATATCAGTAACAAGTTTAGGTACAGATATCATTGAGTCAGATACTGGAAGGTATGCGAAGTACATCTCAAAGAGTTCTTTAGAAAATGGTTATCTAATATCATTGGGTGCAACTCCGAGTCCTTCTAAAGGGAGTTCACAATTAATAAAGGTGTACTATGAATTTATTGAGTACATGAGGTCTAAAGGGCTTGAAGCCTCTAAGATACCAAATCTTGTTATAGCAGGTAGAGCATTTTTATCTTCACAGTCAGTTGCAAAGTCATTCCGAAAAGCTATTAGTAAAATAGACAAGTTTAACAAGATAGAACTAATTGGAGAGTATGAAGATGATGATAAATATTCTCTTCTGAAAAATTCTAAGGCATTTATTAGTCTCTCTGTAGAGGAAGGTTTTGGAATTGCAGCATTAGAAGCGATGAGGTCAAGTACACCTGTGATCCTTTCTTCTATGCATGCTTATGAAGATCTGACCGGTGGTGAATTCGCGACATTTGATTCAAACGACACTCAGTCAATAGTGAGCTTTTTGCAAACAATTACGATGCAGAGAAAACTTCGAGATCAGTTAGCTAACACAGCTTACAAAAGATCTAAGAAGTTTGATTGGGCTAAATCAGCTCTGGAGACAGTTAAGATTTTACAAAATGTAGATGAGCATTGAATGGATTAATATAATAATTTATGTATTGCTAGCCGGTTCTTTTGTTACTAGCTTGCTTAATTTGATTAATCTCCCAGGAGGAGTTTTTTCGGGAGCTTTACTTATATTGGTATTAATAATCGATAAGTTTGAAAACATCAATCCATTTATAGCAATAGGTTTGCTAATTGTGATTATACTATCGACTTTTATAGATAATATATTTATGGCACTGGGTGCTAGGGGAGAAAAGTCACCGAAAAGATACATGACCGTTGCATTCATATCTATGTTTGTAGGATTATTTGTTTTCCAGTTTGTTGGTATGTTAGTTGGACCATTTATTGGGATTACGTTGTATTCGATCTATAGGGGTGAGGACTTCAATAGTTCAATAAGGAGGGGCTTAAATGTATCTTTATACTTAGCTTCTGGGATAGTTATGAAGTCGTTACTTAACATACTAGCAGTAGTCGTATTTTTAATCGCATACTTCGTTTAGTTGAGTTAATTCGATTTTACTTGTTAATGGATCGAAATTTATTTCTTTATTAGCAAACTTCGTGCTACCAAATTCTTCTTTGTTAAGGAAATTCTCGCCATCGTAGTCCCCAATTTTAATTACTTCTTGTGTTTTAAAATCTACTTCGAAAAGCCAGTTGGGGTGGTGAGGGTAGTTAGTTAGAGCTTTTATACTATTTGAGTTGCAGTTCAGTGGTTTGAGTGTTTCGAAGAAATCAAATGATACTTCGAGCTGGTTATCATAATTAAACACTGATACGTTCGTACTTAAATCATCCTTAGATTCTATAATTCTATTTTCAAAGGTACAGTAGTAATCCTTGTCATATATAGTCTCAGTGATTTTATCCTCATTGGAGATTTCTTTACTATCAATCCTGACAATCTTATCGCTAGTCTCGAGGATCAATTCGTTTTTCTTTTGAGAAAGAATTAAAGGCACGCCTTGAATCTCTATATTATCAATAATCTCTTTTTCATAAAAAGGTTCGCAGCTACTATTTCTTAGGCCGAGAAATATAAGTGTAGTGATAAGCAGTGCTATTGAAATAGATATTAGTATTGTATTTTTTTTATACATTGCGAGTTCGTTAAATTAATATCTTGGATGGGGGTTGTCACCTGTTAGCCTCCCAGGGTATGTTTGGTATCCCAGGGTTTTAATCTTGGACCAATCATGCTCAATTATTGAAACTGGATCAAAATGAGTTGACTGTGCACGGGAGTGTCTAGTCTCTATATGTAAATGTGCACCGATTGCCTGACAATTATAGGAGCCAGAGTTTCCTGAATAAGAGATGTGTTGACCTGAATCAATTTTTTCACCAATCTGCCATCTCCTGTTAGTTAGTGGATTCTTAAGATCTTGTAAGTGGAAGTAAGCTGAATGTTTACCATCAGGGTGTTTTATGATCAGTATATTACCTCCGCTATAACATGCTCGGGCACTATCGTAACCTACACTAGCGATTTCCCCTTTATTAATCGAAAGGACTTTTGTACCTGATCGTGAGCCTAAATCTATACCAGTATGTGGGGAGGCGAATGCAGTATAGCCATGCCATTGAGTGACTCCTATGTTGGTGTCAAAAGGGAATGATACTTAGGTATAACAATGCCAATTAACTGGTTAATTAATGAATATTTACTTTCTGATTGTTCTTCTGATTTTTGTACTTCTGCTACTTCAAACTCGTAAGTTTTTTCAGATTTATTGCCAAATTTATCTTCTGCTTCTACATGAAGTTCGTAGTTTCCAGGTTTCAGGTCATTGACGTTGATACTGTTTTTCGTAATAGGCGTGCCATTTAAAGTCGAGCTAAAAGTTGCGGAGTCGGTGACTTTGAAAGATATTTGATCATTATCTTGGGAGAAGATTATTGTCGCAGGAGTGAGGTCAACCTCCAGCTCATACATCTCAGAATTGAACACTCCTCCAAATTTGTCATATGCTATTACTCTGAATTCATGTTTACCCTCATCTAAACCTAACTTAGATGCTCGAAGCTTGTGGCCTTGGCCAACCCCAGAAGCTAATTGGTCAAAGTTATTATTAATCATTTCCCAATTAGTAAGATCTTCGACTAGTATATCTATGATGATCAGATCGTTATTAACATTTATCTTAAAGGCATCAATCTCAGAAGGGATGAAGTACGAGTTGATATCCCGATTGTTTGACTTTATATAGTAATGCCCAGATTTGAGATTGTGGCTTTCGAGATCTTCTAAAGTTAGTTCGTATACTTCATCGTTAAAACTGATATCTTTACTAACTAGGATGGACCCAGTATCTTCAAGGATTTCTTTTAACTGGCTACGGTCTATTGGGGTTATCTCTGATGCGATTGCATTGAATTTAACTAGGCATACTATGGTTGAAATTACGATGATTGTTATTAATATCCTTCTGAGCATTTTCTTTCTGCTAA
This sequence comes from Candidatus Dojkabacteria bacterium, assembly GCA_020630115.1. Classification (GTDB taxonomy): domain Bacteria; phylum Patescibacteriota; class Dojkabacteria; order SC72; family JAHDCA01; genus JAHDCA01. The sequence continues at coordinate 8,927 of JAHDCA010000031.1, forward strand.
ATTTATTTACTTAATGATAAAATTCAAAAGTTAAAAATTTATGAACAGAAAGTTAACAATTGTTCATATTGATGGAAATAAAAATTATTTAGTATAAAATCCAGTAATGTTTAAGCTTTTTTCAAACCTTTTTGATTCAAATGATAAGCAAATCAAAAAGATCCAACCAATAGTAGATAAAGTAAATGATTTAGAGAAGTGGGCGAGTGAGCTTGATGATTCTGAATTTAAAGAGAAAACTCAACAGTTTAGAGATGGTCTTGGAATAAATTATTCTAAAGATTATGAATTGAGTATTAATGAGAAAGAAGAACTCAAATCTAAACTCGACAAGATACTTCCAGAAGCTTTTGCACTAGTGCGTGAGGCATCTAAGAGAGTCGCAGGTCATAGGCATTTTGATGTTCAGCTGATCGCAGGTTACTTCCTTTACAATAATAAAGTCGCAGAGGTTTTCACAGGTGAAGGTAGGACAAACACATCACTACTTCCACTATACATGTATGCCTTAACAGGACTTGGAGCTCACAGTATAACAGTAAATGATTATCTCTCTAGAAGAGATGGTGAGTGGTGCGGACATGTTTTTGAGTTTTTGGGTCTTACAGTAGGGATTATTAATAATGATGTTCAGTATAGATTTATCTCTGATGAGAAAGCTTTGGAGACTCAG
>JAHDCA010000032.1 GCA_020630115.1 Candidatus Dojkabacteria bacterium
GTATACCTCAGCTTTGAAGTGTGTGTGAGTCTTCACAGATCCAGGAGCTGATAATACTTGACCTCTTTCGACGTCTTCTCGCTTAAATCCTCTTAGTAGGATTCCTGCGTTATCACCAGCTTGCCCTTCGTCCATAGACTTATTGAACATCTCAACACCTGTTACAGCTGTTTTTTGGTCATCTCGTCCCATTCCTAGAACTTCAACTTCCTCACCAACTTTAATGACTCCTCTTTCGATTCGTCCTGTAGCAACAGTTCCTCTACCTTCGATTGAGAATACATCCTCAATTGGCATTAGAAATGGTTGATCAGTTGCTCTTTCTGGAACAGGAATAGTTTCATCTACCTGAGCCATTAGAGCTCTTACTTCCTCAAGTGCAGCTTCTTCACCCTTTTCTGCACCTAAAGCGTTAACCTCAACAATTGGAGCTTCTGGGTTGTACCCGTACTTCTCTAATGTTTCAGCAACATCCATCTTAATTAGATCCATGATTTCTGAATCAACTTCACCAAACTTGTTGATACATACTACTAGATCAGTAACACCTACTTGTCTTGCAAGTAATAAGTGTTCCTTAGTCTGTGGCATGATACCGTCAGCTGAAGAGATTACTAGAATAGCGCCGTCCATCTGTGCAGCACCAGTAATCATGTTCTTAATGTAGTCCTTGTGTCCAGGACAGTCTACAATTGCGTAGTGTCTGTTAGGTGTATTCACCTCAACATGAGCTACTGCGATTGTAATTGATTTTGCCCTTGAATCAGGGTCTTTATCGAGCTTGTCGATCATCTTATCAGCGCCATCATCAGTGAAGGCGTTGATTACTCCTCTAAGAAGAGTTGTCTTACCGTGGTCAACATGGCCAAGTGTACCAATGTTTACATGTGGTAAGCTTCTATCAAATGTTGTAGACATAATCTTTTACATTTATATATATTAAATAGCTTCTAGTTATATCAAACGTGCACTAATCGGCAGTTTGGCATACTCCCGGGATGATAGCAAATTTGGGGGTGATTAGCAATAGCAACTGGAGTTAAATTGCAATATTTAAAGCTAACCCCGCAGGCTAGTTAAGCTAGCGCATCTAGCTTCCCCAAACTGACTGACCATAAGATGAAAACAAAACCGACCGCTTTCGCGGTCGGCTCCATTTATCACTCGTCAAGCAAGCAACTACTTACTTCCCTCCTTTAATACCTTCAACGATACTTGCTGGTACTTCAGAGTAACTGTGGAATTCAACACTTGCAGATCCTCGACCTGAAGTGATTGATCTCAACTCAGTTGTATATCCGAATAACTCAGACATAGGAACCCTTGCAGTGATCATCTGAATCCCTCCAGCTTTAACTTCTGAACCTTCAATTATACCTCGCTTACTACTTAACGAACCAGTAACATCTCCAACGTAGTCGTCAGGTACTGTTACTTCAACTTTCATTAGTGGCTCAAGTAGAGATGGTTTAGCACCTCGCATAGCCTCTTTGAAGCCCATTGAACCGGCAACTTGAAAAGCTGCATCATTTGAGTCAACATCGTGGAATGATCCATCATAAACAGTAACCTTTACGTCTACAACTGGGAATCCAGCGATAACTCCTGTATTCAATGTATTTTCAACACCTTTACGGATAGAAGAGATGAATTCTTTAGGAATTGATCCTCCTTTGATTGCATCAACAAACTCAAAACCTTCAGCTGTATTAGGCTCAACTCGTAACCAACAGTGCCCGTATTGTCCTCGACCACCTGATTGCTTAACATACTTACCTTCAGCTTCGTTTTCGATCCTGATAGTTTCTCTGTAAGCAACTTGAGGTTTACCAACTTGAGCTTGAACATTATGCTCACGATCTAAACGATCAACCATGATCTCCAAGTGAAGCTCACCCATTCCTGAGATAATTGTTTGACCTGTTTCATGATTAGTTTGAACCTTAAATGTTGGGTCTTCCTTCATCAACTTACCAAGTGCGATAGATAGCTTCTCTTCATCAGACTTAGTCTTTGGCTCAATTGCTTGAGAGATAACTGGCTCAGAGAACTCAATCTTCTCAAGGATTACTGGATCATTTTCGATACACAGAGTATCACCAGTTACAGAGTCCTTAAGCCCAACGATAGCACCGATGTCTCCAGCTCTTAGAGTCTGAACTTCTTCTCTATCTTCAGCATGCATAAGTACAAGCCTTGAGATTCTTTCTTTTTTACCTTTTGTAGAGTTGTACACGTATGAACCTGCATCAACCTTACCAGAGTAAACCCTGAAGTAAGAAAGTGTTCCGATATGTGGGTCATTTGAGATCTTGAAAACTAGAGCTGAGAATGGTTCATCCTCTTTTTGAACTCTTGTTAGCTCTTCATTAGTCTTAGGGTGAACACCTACTACAGGAGGGACATCCTGAGGAGAAGGCATTGCGTAAGTTACTAGGTCAAGGATCATCTTAGAGATTGCTGACCTTGAGTCACCACCCATTACTGGGAACATATTCATGTTTAAAGTACCTTTTCGGATACCTAGGTAGATCTCATCCTCAGTTAATTCCTCACCAGCGAAGAATTTCTCCATCAAAGCATCATCCTGACTTGCCGCAACTTCAACAAGTTCAGCTCTTGCCATCTCAGCTTCATCTTTCATATCAGCTGGAATCTCTTCTTCAACCATATTTTCTTGGTTGATATCAGTGTAAGTGAAAGCTTTCATCTTAACTAGATCGATAACACCTCTTAAGTCGTGCTCACGACCAATAGGTAATGTAATTGCCACAGCATTAGGATTTAATCTATCTTTGATAGATTTTAGTGAAGCTGCAAAGTCACCACCAACAAGGTTAAGTTTGTTGATGAAACATACTCTAGGTACTTTGTACTTATCAGCTTGTCTCCAAACAGTCTCTGATTGAGGCTCAACACCCATCTTACCGTCAAAGATTACTACCGCACCATCAAGGATCCTTAGTGATCTTTCAACCTCAACTGTGAAGTCTACATGACCAGGTGTATCGATAATATTAACTCTGAAGTCCTTACCTTTATACTTCCAGAAGCAAGTTACTGCATCGGACATGATAGTAATCCCTCTCTCTTTTTCTTGTTCCATGAAGTCAGTTACACTCTCACCATTGTGAGTTTCACCGATCTTATGAATTTGACCTGAGAAGTAAAGCAACCTCTCAGTAGTTGTTGTTTTACCTGCATCAATATGCGCGATAATACCAATATTTCGGATTTGATCCAGATCGTATTGGACGTCGTATGAGACTTTAGCCATAATTTAACAATTACACTTTAATTTAAAACAAGCTGATTATAGCTAGGGGTTGGATAAATGTCCATTATTATGCACTTGCTAGTTAAAAATCAAATAGAATTTCAAGCAAAATCTAATATATAGTATAATCTTGCAGTGAAAACCATCTTAAAATCGAAAAAAGCAATACTGTTTACATTATTACTAATCACAATTACCGCAACAGGTCTCTGGGTTAATGAAAATATTCTCAACCAAACTAGCAGGAAACTATCTTTCAACTATATTGCTGCTAATACCGAAACGGTTTCAGATACTGAGGATTCACAAGAACCTAGTGCATCAATAGTTGGAGTCAAAGTACTCTTCAAAGACGAAGAATTTGATTATCTAGGCAAACCACTTTCACTTGCACAGCTTGCAGATCATTTTGATATTCCTCAAGGTTCGGCTAGCAATGATCTGATAACAGAATTTTCTAAAGTTCGACTCAAAGAAGTTATAGTCAAAGAGACAAAAGAGACTGAAACAATCGCTTTTGGGACAACCAAAACAACAGATGAGAACTTAACACAAGGAAACACGAGGACAGTTAAGCAGGGAGTTGATGGTACAAAAGAAGTGACATACGAAGTTACTTATGAAGATGGAGAGCAAGTTTCCAAAGAGAAAATCGCTGAAGAGGTTATCGCTGAACCTATTAATGAAATCATTGCACAAGGTACGAAAGCTCCTGTAACTGCTTCAAGCACTTTACCTACTGAGCCACAAGGTACTATCACGATGAATAATGGTGAAGAATTCCAATACTGTTCTATAAAGTATATGAAAATGACTTCTTATGACAGCAGTTGCCTTGGATGTAATATGACAACTTCAGTTGGTGCAACTTTAAGAAGAGGTGTTATCGCAGTAAACCCTGCAGTAATCCCTTACTACACTATGATGTACATCCCTCATAACAACTACGGTTTAGGGCAAGCTTTAGATACCGGAGGCGCAATGCGACAAAACCCCAATACGATAGACCTTGGTTTTGCAACCTCATCAGAGCGAATCGCAGCTGGTTTTACAGGCGTACTTTACGGTAATGTCTACTTAGGTTGTAACTAACAACAAACTTAACACTTCTTCGAAGAGCTAAGAACTAATCTTGAGCCCATTATCAACTCAGGTAACTCTATCACCCTTTCCAGCTATAGTACTCACAAATATCTTGTGGTATCTCCCCTAAAAATTGTGATGGCATCTGTTGCAGATACTCCCCCCTGTTCATACGAGCTTCTGCAAAAGACATAAAAAGCCTTTCTTTAGCTCTTGTGATTCCGACGTATGCAAGCCTTCGCTCTTCCTCCAACTCTTCTTTATCTGTAAAGCTCCTATGGTGAGGGAAAATCCCCTCCTCCATTCCAACCATAAACACAGTTGGGAATTCCAAACCTTTAGCCGAGTGAACAGTCATCAATGTCACAGCACCTTTATAAGCTTCGTTCTCTTTACTATCTTGCTCTTGTTCAATCAATGCTATCTCTTGCAAAAAGACATTCAATTTCTTACCAAAAGAGATATTTATAAGCTCACCGATATTACCTTTTTTGAACTCGGCTGCCTCTGTCTTATCATCTATAAAATCAATATAATTTGTCTTATCAACAATCATCTTACAAAGCTGCCCAGCATCATACTGCTCTTTCATCATAAATCCTTCACCAACAATGTTTGCTAGAACCAAAAATTTCTTCAAGTCGTCTAAGTCTTCAACAATTCGATCACAAACTTTAGATACCCACTCTGGGTGAGAACCATTATTTAAGTTACCGCTGTCGAATATATAGTATGAGATCAAAAGCTGAGCACTACTAACATCGTGCTTACGTGCCAACTCTGTAAGTTTGCCAATTGCCTTTGGTCCAAGCTTTCGTGCCGGGACATTTGCTATCCTAAAGAAACTCACATCATCTTTTGGATTATTAATAGCCCTTAAGTAACTTAATATATCCTTAACCTCTTTACGTTCATAAAATCTAAACCCACCAACTAGCTTGTATGGAAAGCCTTCTCTTAGCAAGGCCTCCTCGAAAACTCTTGATTGATAATTTGTTCTATATAGTATTGCAAAATCATTCAACTCAACACCTTTCTTGTAAACAATATCTTTAATCTCAGCTACAACAAAGTCAGCTTCATCTTTCTCGTCTCTAGCTTGATAGATACTTATTGAGTCACCTGGGCCTTTATCAGTCCATAGACTCTTATCAACCCGAGTATTATTTTGTCCGATAACTGCAGTTGCTGCTTGGATAACATTGCCAACTGAGCGGTAATTCTGTTCGAGCTTGACTACTTTGGTATTTGGGAAGTCGTTTTCGAAGTTTATAATATTTGATGAATCCGCACCTCTCCATTTATAGATCGACTGATCATCATCGCCTACCACACAAAGGTTCTCATCAGGCCCAACAAGATGTTTGACGAGATTATATTGAACCTTGTTGGTATCTTGATACTCATCAACCATTATGTATTTGTATTGCTCTTGTAAATGCCCCCTAATATCATCGTGCTCCCTTAATAGCTGATTTGTTAACAACAGAAGATCACCAAAATCCAAAGCATTAATATTCTTTAGATGCTTCTCATAGATTTCATATACTTGAGCTATTATGTCTTCCATATACCCAGAATTATTAGCCGCGTATATACTCGCAGTTTGAAGCTCGTTCTTAGCTCCAGCTATAGCCCAACCAACATTTTTAGGATTAAACTGTTTAATATCAAGATCAAGCTCTTTCATCACCTCCTTGACTACACCTTGAGAATCATCGCTGTCAAGAATGCTAAAATTCGGACCATAACCCAGTTTAACCGCGTATCTCCTAATCAGATTAGCACCAATCGAGTGAAAAGTACCAACAGTTGGTAAACCATTTTTATCAAGACCACTCTCTGAAAGTAGTTTCGTTATCCTTTCCATCATCTCATTAGCAGCTTTCTTAGTAAATGTAACTGCTAATATATTTTCAGGACTTATTCCACCATTAGCGATCATATTGGCAACCCTTTGTGTCAAAACACTTGTCTTTCCAGAGCCTGCCCCAGCAAAAACTAATAATGGACCATTGATATGCTTAACTGCTTCTGCTTGAGGCGGATTTAGAAAATCCGGAACTTTAAAAACCATATTAAAATTTTGATTAATTCAATTTATCTGTATATCTTGCTAAAATCCATCCAAACTCACCAGGAGTATACTCAATCTTCACCCAACCATCATCTGAGTACTCAATTGCCACAAATTGAAGACCAATATCAACTTGAGATAGTAACTCCGCAGAGATACTTGGCTCTTGCCTAACATTTAGAAAACCTGTTTCAGTTTCACCTACCTCGATTAGGTCAATATCACCATTTGTAATCTCAAACTCAACATTGAAATCACTATTAAAAACTTTTGAACCATTCTCTCTCTCAAGATAAAAAGCAATTGAGTAAACACCGGGTTCCCGGACTGTTTCTATCTCTATACTTCTGCGAAGACTTTCACCTGGTCTTAATGTTGAGTCTTCAATTGTAAAAGGAGAGTTAAATGCATCCCAAACACCATTCTTTGCAAACACTGAATCTTCCTTATTTTCAGTAAAGAGAGTTAAACGGTCGTTTTTAGTAAACCAAACACTTTCACCATCATTTATAATATCAACTTCAAGAACTAGTTGATCACCGAGCTTAACTTGAGTCACTTCCTCTTCTCCTGTATTGATACTAGCCGTATATGTTAAATCCTCTTTCCCTGTAAAGTCCAAATCCAAGACTAAGTTGCTCTTCTGCTGAGAAAATACTGAGTTAGTACTTGAGTAAGCAATCTTGGCAAGTGGCTGTTCTTGAGTTGGCTCTTCCCTTCTAATATCAACAAACTGTACATCCTCTTCCTCTAAACCATACAGATCAGCTTTCTCTTGTATCAGTTCACCGATTGAGACCTTTGCATCATCAGTTATATCAATTGAATTTGAAAGATAACCTATCAGATATTTCCCCTCAAGATCTTTGAGTTCAGGAACAACACCTTCATCACCATTATGCCCCTGATAAACATTACCTTCTCGATCAACGATAACGTTAAAAGGTAAATCAGCAAATCCTAACCTTGTAATTGAGTAGTAATATAGCATCCTTATCCAATCCTCAGGATTATTTTCGAGAACTTGGTTATCAGTTGTAATCTGATTTATCAATATACCTTCAGTCAGTGCATACTCGTTGGAACTATCAGTCGCAAGAGTAGTATCTAGTGATAAAAACTCACGACTTCTTTGAGTATACGAATGCACGACCTGCACTGATGAGTACAAGATCGCAATAAAGAACACAAATATAAGTAATTTCTTTGAGAAATTCATAACTAATTGTATCACTAAATTATTAAATAGCGCTTACAAAAATCGTAACTTGTTGATTAGTGCAATTAATCAAGTAATGTGGGATTAAGAAATCAGTTATATTCTGATCATAGAGGTATACTAACTCAGGAGAATCAGACTCACAAACTTCATCGAGATCCTCTTGGACATAGTTATACTTAGCATGCGAACCTTCACCAAAACCTTGGAAATCAAGCTCTGGCTCAAAAGTATCTTCTTGAATATAAGTCTTAGCTTGAGAACCATAACTCTGCTGACTTAATTCAACAACATTATAATCAAAACCAATTCCATCTTTGAAAGATGCTAGTTCAAGATATGCTGAAATCTCACCTCCATCATCACTAACAAAACTTGTAAAGACAGGCCCTTTTTTATAAATAGGAATACCCCCTGAAGTAAATCTTATATTAACTTTCTCCCCTTCAATCACCGAAAGTTTTTCATGATCCAAACCAACACCTTGCAAAAGTGTACGATCCATTGCTTGAAATACTGAATCAATTGTTAAACTATCATTAAATTCATCTGTGATACTTATATTTAAAGATCTAGAAAGCAAGCTATAGTTAAATGACGAATCAAGCCTTTGCCAACTGACGTTGTAATCCCCAACATCAATCTGGCTAGATTGAATACCTAATTCTTGTGCAAATGAGACCAAGTTGTTAATCAGATTCTCCGAATTTTGATCCAGACTTTTTATCTGTAAATTTCTCGATGGAAGATCACTACTAATTTCAGTAAAGGGTGTTGACCTACTATCGCTTATTATATCCTCGAATTGAACGGGAGACTCTATACCCACTGACGAACTATCGTTTCTCTCTTCAAGTATAGTAGTCGTTTGCTCACCAGAAAAACGAAATAGTAAAAAAGCAACTGCTAAAATTAACAATGCTATAAAAATTACAATACCACTGGTCCTGTTTTGCATCCTCCAATACCTGTATTAATTATTTTACAACCTAAAGTACTAGGGTTAGTATACCATTCATCTGTACTATAGTAGCTTCCATTACAAGTCCAACCATTGCCAGTAAAACCACCAGAGCAAACATTAAGATGGAAATGTGATCCCGTAAAACAACTACCTTTGGGGACGCTACCGTAAACAGCAACGACATCACCTTTACTTACCTCTCCTGTCTTTGCTGGATCTGCGTGTAGTATTCTATAACTGACCCCAGTGTACTTATTCACAAAAACAATCAAATGTCCAATAGGTTTCTTATCATACCCACATCTTTTGACTCCAAAATCAATAACATATCCATCGTTAGGTGCCCTCCACTGTGATGCATTCGCCCCAGCAACGTCTATTGGAAAAGTTCCATCTCTATGAGTTCTAATTGTTCCAGGCCCAGCGGTACAATAAACTGCTGAAGATCCAAAGGGGCAACTATTTTCACAATTACTTCCTTCACACTCAAGAGTATCAAACTCACCATCTGAAAGCTCTTCTACCAATGCACTATTCCTTGGATCGGATTGGATAATATCTGCTCCAGGAGTGTATTCAACAGCACTTAGACTTTCAGATAGTTGAAAACGCCTATTAATTAATGAAGTCGTTATTTCCTCAGGAGATGTCTGAGTACTTTGCCTTTCAACGCCCTCAAGATCAAACCTTGTACCCGCACCACCAACACCTACAGGAGCACTGTTTGCGTATGGAGCTGGGTTTA
>JAHDCA010000033.1 GCA_020630115.1 Candidatus Dojkabacteria bacterium
GGAGATCAGCTTTCTATATAGTGAAGCAAAGAGATTTGTATTTGACTTTGATATCATTTACTCGCAAACGCAGGGTAAATTACGTGAAGAATTTTGGGCTTTGTATGGGATGATTTATCCGCAGATATCATTAAAAATATACGATTTACTACCTGTTCGTTATGGTCGAGTCCCTGACTTTCGGGAAGATTTTAAGAGGTCTTATTTAATTACTGAGCATCAGAAAGAATCAATGATGTCACTAGATACTAATAAACTTCATCGTAAACATTTCTTCCAGACTCTATACCTTGGTGATTATGAGACTAAAGATATCTCAGTTAGACTAAGGTCTTTCTTCAATTGTGTACGAACAAAAGAACCAATTATTTATTTTACTTATAAAGATTACTCAAAAGAAAATTTCTTGTTGGATAATCAAGATATTATTGTAAGAATAAGTGATTCTTTTACTTTGAAGGATTTCCTACAAATGGTTAATACAGTATAGTCTATTGTGGTGAAAAAGTGCATTTCTTAAAATGGCGAGTGCAAGTCTCGATGCCACTCACGAAAATTCGTAATTGAACTTCCTTGGGTCTCATAGTATAATCGTTTGTAATATTATAAATTGTATATGAAGAGAATTCCAATATATTCAACGCTAGGATTATCTGCATATCTAAGTATTTTAGGTGGTATCGAAGCTTATAGGGATTATCCTATTGTTAGATCTTCTGCAGGTATTGCTGTAAAAGCAGGTCTCGTAAATAGTTCTAAGATAGTTGGAGCAGCATCACTTCTGAATAAAGAAATAGCAGATAATCCTGAAGGATATAGGTTTAACCCTAATTCAAATGTAATCGAGCAAGTAGGTAATCGTTGTGATTTTAAAGGAGACTCAATAAGTATGATGAGTGAATTAGCTGGTAGTATTGTTTTTGGAGTCCCTTATACATGCGGTACTGAACTACCTGAAGATGGAGGAGTTATGATAACGCCTGGTGATATTTCACGAAGTCTTGAGCCTGCAGTTGAATTTACACAGGATTTTGGAGGTTTTAGTCTCAAGAGATAACTAAACCCTATCCTTAACAAACAAATCGAACTTCAACTGGCTTTCTAGTTTCGCTAGTTCGTCAGGTGCTAGAGTTTGTTCTGCAAGTTTCTTCTTCGCTAGCTCGATAGCTTCTTCTATCTCGGCTTTTATGATATTGTCTGGTTTGCTTGCGTGAGCAGCAAGGATGATGATCTCATTATTTTTTACCTCAACTACACCGCCATTAATAAAGATCTCATGATCTCCATCATCCATTATGATCTTTACAACGCCAAGGCCTAGCTCGCTGATTAGATTTTCATGGCTGTCTAGGATTCCGATTCTGCCTTGTGGTGTTGGGAGATAAACTCCGTGAGTCATACCTGAGAAGATGTCTTGGTTATGAGAGATTATTTTGAGATTTACATTCATTAATTTTTAATTTTCAAATAATTATTATTCACCCTAGTTGCTATTAGTAAAGGCGGATTCTTCTGTATATCCAGAAGAACCCTGTACCAACTAATTACTTACCTTTAGATGCAATTGCTTGATCTAGAGTTCCTTTCATATAAAGATCAATTTCGCTTAGGTCGTCGGCTTCACCATCAAGGATTCGACCAAAGTCAGCTACTGTTTCTTCAAGTTTAACGTATTGACCTGGGATTCCTGTGAATTGCTCACCAACGTTGAATGGTTGTGATAGGAATCTTTGGATCTTACGAGCTCTTGATACACTTAGTTTGTCCTCATCAGATAGTTCTTCAATACCTAGGATTGCAATGATGTCTTGTAGTTCTTTGTATCTCTGTAGTACTTGCTGTACTCCCCTAGCTACTCTGTAATGCTCTTCACCTACGATATGTGGCTGTAGAGCTGTTGAAAATGAGTCTAGTGGGTCTACCGCTGGGTATAGTCCTTGTTCAGCCAGACTTCTTTGTAGCACGATTGTTGAGTCTAAGTGAGAGAATGTTGTTGCTGGGGCTGGGTCTGTATAGTCATCTGCAGGTACGTATACCGCTTGCATTGAAGTAATTGATCCTGACTTGGTAGAAGTGATTCTCTCTTGTAGATACCCTACCTCATCAGCTAGAGTTGGTTGATATCCTACTGCTGAAGGCATTCTTCCTAGAAGTGATGATACCTCTGAACCAGCCTGTGTAAATCTAAAGATGTTGTCAACAAATAGTAGAAGATCTCTCTCTTGAACGTCTCTGAAGTACTCTGCCATCGCAAGAGCTGAAAGAGCTACTCTTTGTCTAACTCCAGGCGGTTCATCCATCTGTCCGTATACGAGTGCTGTTTTCTCGATAACTCCACTCTCTGTCATTTCTTGGTAAAGATCAGTTCCTTCTCTTGTTCTCTCACCTACTCCAGCAAATACTGAGTATCCTGAGTGAGCTGTTGCAAGGTTATAGATCAGTTCTTGAATGATAACTGTCTTACCAACACCTGCACCACCAAAAGCTCCGATCTTACCACCTCTTACAAAAGGACAGATAAGGTCGATTACTTTGATTCCTGTTTCAAAAATTTCAACTTCTGTTGATAATTCTGAGAACTCAGGTGCTTGTCTGTGGATTGGGAATGTTTGCTCTCTAGATAGCTGTTCTCCACCATCAATTGTAGATCCAGTTACATCAAATACTCTTCCAAGTGTGTCATCTCCTACTGGAACATTGATGTAATCCCCTGTTGCTACAACTTCGATATTTCTTTGCAGACCATCTACACGTCCGATCGCGATTGTTCTTACTTCGTTTGCACTTAAGTGCTGTTGAACTTCAAGGATTAATTTATTACCATCATTATCAACTTCTAGAGCTTCAAAGATTATTGGGAGTTTTGACCCTTTTGGGAATTTTACGTCGATAACCACACCGATGACTTGTGAGATTTTTCCGATTAGTTTTTTCATATTAGTTAGATAGTTATAATAAATTAATTTTTCTTTTTCAGTGAGCCTCCAACAACCTCAAGCATTTGCTGAGTGATCTGAGCCTGTCTGTTTTTGTTATATTGAAGCTTAAGTGCTCCGGAAAGTTCGTTAGCGTTATCTGTTGCATTCTTCATTGCAAGCATCCTTGCAGCATGTTCAGATGCGTTTGAGTTTAGGATTGCTGTGATGATCTGGTTCTCAAAGTATTCAGGTATTAGGAAATCTAGTACTGCCCTAGGGGTTGGCTCAAATTTGTATGGAACCATGTCTTTGCTAGCCTCTGAGTCAACTTCCTCTTGAGCTTTTTGGATTATCTCGTCAAGAGAAAGTGGGAGAAGTTGTTTAATAACTGGTCTTTGTAGTGCAGCATTAACAAGTTCGCTATAGTTTATATATACAACATCATAGTCACCTGCGAAGTACCCATCTTTGATAGTTTTGAATACAGAGTCTAGATCTGTAGATACAACTGGGTCAAAGCTTTGAGGGAATTGGTATAGAGTATTTACTCCAGCATTAAGTTGGACTTTAATGCCGAATTTGTGAAGCCCAACTCCATCAAGCACATCAAAACTATTTTCTTCTTTGAACTTTCTAAGTGAGCTTTCTAGTGATGCATTTAATCCTCCCACAAAACCTTTTTGGCTTGATATTGTAAGTACTAATGCTCTGTTTTTTTGCTCTGACACTCTCATTAGCGGGTGTGAATATCCAGGAACTTTACCAATCTTCTTAACAATACTGTATAGACCTCTTGAATATGGTTGTGCTGCTAAAGCGATATCTTGAGCTTTACGCATCTTAGTTGCTGAGATCATCTGCATCGCTTTAGTGATCTTAGCAGTATTGTTCACCGAGTTGATTCGAGTTTTGATTTCTTTACCTGAAGCCATGACTAAATTGTTCCGTAATTAATCATCTTAGGTAATACATCTGCAATCACACTTAATTGATCCCATTCAAAATTCTGTGAGATTGAGTACGAATATGTAACATAAAGCTCTGTTTGATTATCATATACTGAGAATGTATTTTGTTGAGGAGCATTACAGTAAGGGTCAAAGCTATCAAATGTACTCGTAGAATCAGTTACGATCTTGTTTGAAACAACTCTCAGTCTGAATTCATTGTAATCATTTTCTATATTGAATACTGATGTGCTGTAAAGTGTACTATCAAAATCAAAAGTATTCATCTGTGGGAAACTAGATTCTAGCTCTTCCCTATAACTACTGCTAGTGTCTTCGAATGAATAAAAATTTAAACATCCATCATTTGAAAAAACTTCAGGTGTACTCGAGATATTTTTAACAACGAAGTTCGCTACTTCTGATCCTCTTGATTCAATTAGAAATGGGAAGTATCTTTGAAAGAGTTTTTCGTCTTCAACCTCAATATAATTTGTCATAGCATTTGTTTCTGCAATATTTTTGTATGCAACTAGGCTTTTATCGAAACTGTGTTTGACGTTATCAATACCCAGACTATCATCACCTTCATTAGCTCCATTGTATAGATCGACGTCGATACCTTCATCTTCTAGTATAGGATTAATCTGGTCTTGGAACTCTTGAGCGTTCAAGTTTAATTCATCTTGTGGATTTGCAGGGTCATCAATTACTCCATTGTATGATGCAGGGTCTATATCTGAGTTCGAATTAGAGGAATCAAAAACATAAGTATAAAGAACAAAAGTCATTGCTCCGATTAGGAACATGATAAATATAAAATATAGTAAACGTCTATCAACTTTCATTTTTAATTTTTATGATCAAAAAATAAATAGTACTTTTATACTAACGTAAATCCTTCAAGGATTGATTTTAGAATCTCTTCTGGCTTATCTTGTATCTTCTTGCCTGATTCGACAGCTTGTGAAATTACTCCATCGCTATCTTTGTTATCAAGGTAAGAGATAAATTCTTCCTTCCATCTTGCAAGTTCGTCTAGGTTTACTTCATCGAGGTATCCATTGACTGCTGCATAGAGGATCGAAACCATATGATAAGTCTGGTAAGGAGCTGCTTGTGCTTGTTTTACAAGTTCCATCATCATCTTACCTGTATTGATCTTTTTCTGAGTTACTTCATCAAGTTCTGAACCAAACTGTGCAAATGCCTGTAGTTCTCTAAACTGAGCAAGTTCAAGTTTTAATTTTGAAGCAACTTGTTTTGTCGCTTTAAGTTGTGCTGAACTTCCTACACGAGAAACCGAAGTTCCGATATTAACAGCAGGTCTTTGTCCAGAATTGAAAAGCTCTGTATCAAGGAAGATTTGTCCATCAGTGATTGAGATGATGTTAGTCGGGATATATGCGGCAACATCACCAGCTTGTGTTTCGACAACTGGAAGTGCTGTGATAGATCCTCCACCCTTCTCATCGCTAAGTTGAACTGCTCTCTCTAAGAGTCTTGAGTGAAGATAGAAAATGTCTCCCGGGTATGCCTCACGACCTGGTGGTCTCTCGAGTAAAAGTGAGATAGCTCTATAAGCAAAAGCGTGTTTTGTAAGATCATCGTAGATGATTAAAACATCTTGCCCATTGTTTGCGAAGTATTCTGCAATAGCAACACCTGAGTATGGTGAGATATATTGCATAGCTGTTGGATCTGATGCATTCGCTGCAACTATAATTGTATAGTCCATTGCACCTTCTTTATCAAGTTGAGCTTTGATCTGAGAGATCTTAGCTGCTTTTTGACCGATAGCTACATAGATACAGATTGTGTCTTTGCCTTTTTGGTTGAGGATTGTATCGATACAAACGGCTGTTTTACCAGTTTGTCTGTCACCGATCACAAGTTCTCTTTGTCCTTTACCAACAGGGATAGTTGCGTCAATTGAGATGATTCCTGTTTGAAGTGGTCTTGTTACTGGTTTTCTTTCAATTATACCTGGAGCTTTAGCTTCGAGAGGCATTCTGATACCTTTTTTAACTACTTCTTCTCCAGTCTCAAGATTGATACCTAGAGCATTAATTGTTTTACCAATAAGAAGATCACTCGCATTGATACTTAGGATTTCGCCACTGTTAATAACTTTATCTCCAGCTTTTACGCTAAGATAGTTTCCAAGAACGATTACACCTACTCTATCCTCTTCCAGGTTAAGAGCTTGGCCTTTTACATCTCCATTTGAAGTTTGGATTACAACTTCACCACCGTAACCGATCTCAGATAGACCATTGCAGATAGCAATACCATCTCTGATTTCAATTACTTGTCCGATATTTTTGATTTCGTTCATCTGTTAAACTGCTAGTTTAATTTTAGTTGCAATACTTTCATCAACTTGATTGTCTCCAACTCTTATTACTAGTCCACCAATGATTGTTTGATCGACTTCAAAAACAACTGTTACTCCATCGAACTTTTGAGTCACTTTACTTGTGATCTCCACTGCCTGTTTATCTGAAAGCTCTTGAGCTGTTGTAACAACTGCAAGTTGTTCAGGGTTATCTTTGAAGTTGATGTAATTTGCTACAACCTCATCGATGTTGATCTCTGATGATGATTCTAAAAGCTGATGAATTCTAAGAACTGCTAAAGTAACATCATCTGAAGATAGTAGATAGATTTTTGCTGCTAGTTCTTTTTCCATAATTATAATGATTTAACAATTTCTTCGATCTTAGAGTCTTCGATTTTGATATCTGAACCAAGGATACTATCAAGAACAGCTCTTGTTTTAGCAATTACTTGATCATCAATCTTTCCTTCGAGCTTTCGCTTTTCTGAAGCAAATCTTTCATTAGCTTTCTCAATAATATCTGCTGCTTCTTTTTGAGCATTTTCAATTATTACCTTAGCTTCTTGCTTAGTTTGTGCCAAATTTTCATCTTTAAGAACTTTTGATTCCTTCTTGAACTCAGTCATTTTAGCCTCATAGTCAGCTTCAACACTGTTTAGCCTCTTGTCAGCTTCTTCTGACTTTGAGATCCCTGATTGGATAACTTTTGTTCTTTCTTCAAGAATTACGTCTAACTTCTTAACAACAAATTTGTTGATAAGAAACCAAAGTACTAAAAATAATGTTGAGTAAACAAAGAAACTAAATGGGTTAAATCCGAATTGTTCTGCTATTCCTGTAATTACATCCATAGGTGTTTTCTTTGATTATTCTTAAATAGTAAATGCGATAACAAGAGCGTAGATTGCAATTGCTTCTGCAAATGCGATCGCCAAGATCATGTTTGTTCTGATCTCTCCTGCTGCTTCTGGGTTTCTACCGATAGCTTCTAAACCTTTACTTGCTAACATACCGATAGCTAGTGCTGGTCCTAATGAACCTAAACCAATTGTTAAAGCTTTAGCGAATGATGCTGCTGATATTGGATCCATAATAATTTTTCTTAATTTAATTTAACTTAATTATATACTTTCTTTTTCTTAATGATGTTCTTTTGCCAAACTTAGAAATACTAAAGTCAACATGAAGAACACAAAAGCCTGAACAAAACCAACGAATATCTCTAATCCCATGAAAGGAAAAGTCGCCAGTCCCATTGATAAACCTGTCATTACAGCAAGAAGTACTTCCCCTGCAAAGATATTTCCAAATAACCTGAATGTGAATGAGATAATTTTACCGATCTCTGATACTAGCTCTAGGATGCCTACGAAGAATTGGATAACTCCACTGAAGTCAAAGTACTTCTTGAAGTATGATAGTCTTTGGATTCTAATTCCTAATAGATTAGTGATAACAACTGAGAATACTCCAAGCATAAGTGTAAATGTGAAGTCTGCAGAACCTGGTCTAAAAAGGTGTTTTGGATGATCAGTATACTGAGTCTCGCCTTTGAGATTCATTGAACAGTGGTCTCTCTCAGAAGTAAAGCAATCTTTGATAGAAACTTCTTTTGTTGAATAGTCGGTGTCATAAGCATCTGTTGCAGTGCCTGAACCTGCTGCGATAATTATATCGTTTGATGACTGTGATTGATCATCATCATCACCATCATGATCTTCCTCCATTTGTCCATCATCATATGATTCTTCAACTTCGTAATGTGCATCTTCTGAGTGATAATAGAATGCATGTGGTAACGGAGTGATACCAATCCAGTTTGAAGCTATTACAAAGATAAAGATTGTCATAAGGAAAGAAAAAATCTTCTGTGAGTGGTCTCCTAATATACTCTGAGTGATATCTCTAAATCCTCCAAAGAACATCTCAACACTTAGCTGCCACTTACCAGGATTGAAAGTATTTAGCTTTCTTGTTGTCCTGAAGATTGTAAATGCAAGTATTAAAAATACTAGGATTGTAGTTATTAGTGAGTTCGTGATCTCAATATCTCCAATTGTTGTCAGGACATCTGGTTTGATTTCAGCCATTAATTTTTACAATAAAATTACGGGCTGATTATAAGGGCAGAGAAATTACTTTGCAACGACTTAATATTGCAATATCATCTACATATGGAAGATGTACTGATCTATAAGAACAATTTAAAAGATAAAAGAAAACCTAAAAACGAGAGTAAATTCCCTAAATCTTGGTTGCTCGTAATAGGATTATTACTTCTAGCGATTGTCTTTCGCTTTCTAATAGTTGATCGTATTGGAAATTTAGAAACTCCTGGTGACGAGCCTGAAATTGTGACGCAAAATGTTGAAAAAACAGTTTACCCCTACACTGTAGCTAGAGATGGATTGCTTGAAGTTAAATATCTCAGAGAAGACTTTGAGGTTGAAGTTCAAGATGCATATGAATTTGGCGTTCTAGATCAAAAATTCGAGAATTCGAATTTTGCTTACGAATTATATAACTTCCCATATCTTGAGAGAGAGATTGATCAGAGGAATTTTCTAGACACACAGATTAATTATGAAGGTTATAAAGTCAAAATAGCAAATATCGAAAGTCAAAACACAAGTATCCTAAACGATGATTTTGTTCTTGCCATAGATATTGCAAAAGGTGAACCTGTACTTGCGGCACTTACTGTGAAAGTAAATGGTGCAGTTAAGAAATCTCAATCTCAATGCGGTAACTGTGCTGATCTATCTGTTGTACTTCTTGCAAGTCGATATAACTTAAAGACTTTAACAAAGATTGATGAGACAGAGATTGGTGAATTCGCTATCCTTGTTGATAATCTTTGGTATGAGGAGTTGAGCAATATAGAAAAGGTTGTTTTGGACGAACCTAATCTTTAC
>JAHDCA010000034.1 GCA_020630115.1 Candidatus Dojkabacteria bacterium
AAATTTTTCTAATCTGCAAATTACTTATTAAGTCTCGAACTTCTTTAAATCTAAGCCCATTGGAACTGGGAACATTATTAAGAACACGATAATTTTGGAACATCCCTATAATCAAGAAGGCTATTGCGACAATCACCTTTAATTCATACCCCCTATCTAAAGTAACCAAGAATCCCAGAAGAAGAGGAAAAACTATCTGGCACGCCAATATGAGTACCTGCAGATCACTATAAAAAACCTTACTGTGAGATTTCTCGATACCTTCAAGTTCTAATTGAGAAATCCCTACCCAGAACATCCCCCTTGTAAATCCCTCAAGGAATGTAAATATCATGAAATAATCAATGTAATTATCCCAGAAGATCAGAGCTACTCCCATTACAATTAAGAATGTTAAATTCCCAGTAAATACCAACTTCTGCAGACTAATAAACCTCCCAATATAAGCACCGAAAAGATTACCCGCAGCAAGCGATAGAAAGAACACTCCAAAAGCCAGTATCGGTATCCTAAAGTCACCGGTCTCCTGCAAGATATAAATGTATATAAACAGTGCATAAAGATAATATGCAATCTGCCCAAAGAGTCTTTCTTCGAGTATTTTAAATTCAGTTATGTTGTAGGATTTGAATATTTGCACTCTTAAATTTTATCAGAAAACTTAATCACCGTTAAAGATTACGAAATAAGCAATAATGAACATCCTACTCAATACCTTTTTAGTAACTATTTAAGGTAGCAAAAATGTTAATCCGACTCAAACTCTACCCAAGCAACCTGTCTTCGATCTCATAAAGCCCTTGTTGAAAATCAAAGTTTCCAACTATTGAGTTAAGGTTAGTTAAAGATCCTGAGATAATAAGTATACCGATCCCTATCAATATAAAGGCTGAAAGGATCTTAAATAAAGATATCTCTATTGAATTTTCACCATTAGCGATGTAAATCTTGCGATCATAAAAAACCTTCTCGATAAATTTATTCTCTTTATACTTCTCAAAATAATACGATATCAATACCAAAGGAAGGCCAAGTCCGAGACCATAAACACAAAGTAAAATCGCACCTGAAAGCCTTGAATCTGATTGGGTAGCAAGTACAGAAATAGCTAAAAGTATTGGTCCATAACACGGTGACCATGCAATTGACATTACTGAACCAAATCCGTATCCACCCAAGAAACCTTTAGGTACTTTGTTAAAGTTGCCTAGCTGAGGAATCTTAACTCTTGCAATAAGATTTTGAACAAATTTAAATCCTATTAATTCATTTATACCCATAAATATTACAATTGCACCTATAATTGTAGTCAGATATCGCATTGTTGTACCTGTCACCCCACCAATAGCAGATAGCACTACTCCAAGTATTGCTAAAGTCACACTCAGACCTAAGATAAAGCCTAATGATGTATATAATTTTTGCCCTTTTTCCTGACCACTATTAAAAGCAAAGAATGTTGGTAGTATCGGTAAAGTACATGGCGATATAAAAGATATCAACCCTGCAAAGAAAGATATAAAAAGTAATAAAACAAATGACTTACCTTGAATACTTTCAACGGCAGACTGGTCTAAAAGATCCTGTATGTTATTTATCGAGATAGTAGTATTTAGAACTTCCTCTAGCCAAAAGTCTTCCAATCTCTCTTCCCTAACTGAAGAAACTGACTCTAAGATATCTGCATATTCAATTAAATGACCCTCATCAATGACTTTCTTTGTAGCAACAACACTAAAGTACTCTCTATCAAGGTAACCTGAACCCATTGTTTCATTTAGGGCTGTTAGTCCAATATAAAGATTAATATCATCATTATTAATCTCGTAAAGATTTAAATATGCCATACTAGCTAAACTATTCTCGATGTAAGGTTTATCTAGATCTATATGATCTCCCAAAGCGTAACTATCAAGCTCAGTGCTATTTCGATTGAAAAATCCCCCTGACTGCCAGTCATATAGATTATCTTTCATGTAATTGTCAAGAATATTTATTGTCTCAATATACTTTTCATCTTCAGTTACTTTATATAATTCAGTCAATGCATACAGAAAATACGCATTGTCTGTTAGCCCCCCTGTGATGCCTCTTGTGTTCGAGCTCTCTTGATAATAGTGCATTACTCCATTAGACTCAGTCATCAACTCTAAAGTTATAAAATCAGCAGTCGCCTTAGCATCGTTCAGAAAGTTCTCATCGCTGTTGAGTTTATAAATTTCAAGATAAGATAGAATCAACTCCGAATTCCAATCTGTATACACAGACTTTTCAACTCTTGCTGGCTCATCTCCACGATCAATTTCGCCGTAATATGCATCTTCACCAGCCACATCAGTATTAGCCCAGAACCCACCATCTGGGTTTTTCCATTGATCATTAATATATTCAAGTGTTTTTGAATTTACCTCATCAACATACTCATTATCTGGGTTAATCTCCTTCAGCTTATGGTATGCTTGTAGAAGCCTCGCATTATCATAGAGCATCTTTTCGTAATGAGGTGGAGACCAGTCAACCTGAGTTCCATATCTATGAAATCCTCCCTCAACTGGATCAAAAAGATTATAGTTAGTTCTCAATTCATCAATTTCAGTAAATTGACCTTCCAATGTAGTTTCAACGATCTCTAACCAATACTCATCATTAGTTTGCTTATAAAGAGTTAAAGCGTAATATAAAGTTAATCCTTGTGGGAACTTCTGACCCGACCCAAATCCACCATTTATAACATCAATAGATTCTCTAATTCTACTCTCATAACCTGCCATCTTTCTTTCTAAAGCAGCACTAGAAGGTACTCTTGGCTCAGATTCTCTATAGTCATAACTAAACTCTCCATCATAGACTGTATTTTTAACAACTCGATATGTTTGATCTAGAGTCTCAACCATAGTTGAAGGATCCCTTACCCCAGAGAAACCAAATAGACGATTCTTCTCTGGATCCATAACAGTTGTTGATGGCCATCCGCCTTCAAGATACTCTCTTGTAAGATCTTGCCTCTGATCGGCATCAACATAGATTGGTACGTATTTCTCATTTATCGTTTCTACAACATCAGAATCAAAAAGATAATCTTCACTTTCATAGACCTGACACCAGTAACACCATGAAGGTGCTGTCAAAAGTAAGAATATCGGCTTGTTTTGATCAATAGCTTTAGCGAAAGTCTCAGTACTATAATCATGCCAATCAATCCTGCCTTTTAATTTCTCAGCATTTTCAAAAGAGTATTTATGATCTTCTTGAGCATTTACGACAGGAGAAAAAACAATTGTAAAAGCTAAAACACATAATAACAACTTATACAGAGACTTAAACTTCATAAAGTATTGATTAAGATAAAACCTAATTCTACTTATAAGCTTGTAATTTTTTAGTTAAATAATTGTATAGGATAAATAAATTCTAATTAACTATCTCTAGAAGCTTTAAGAAAAGCTTAGATACTATTTGTAATATTCTGGATAGTACTTTTGTGCAATCGACTTTGTACCAGATAAAATTTTAGCAACTTGCTTCTCACCAATTCTATATTTCCAAACGTTCTCAATCTCCTTACTATTCCTGAGCAAATGATGGACTTTTTCACTACTTTCTTTAGTTGGATTCTTTGCACTTGTTGAGGTTTTTATGTAAGTGTTGATTTGATCAGTCATCTCAATTTCAATATCTGAACAGATCTCAGATATCTTCGAGTATGGATCTGAGCTAATGTCTTCCAACCTGTGGATCTTAAGATCATTTGCCTGAGCGAATCGATCAAGATAAGTATTAAATATCTTATACATTAACATTGCATTTTCTAATATTGAATGACTTCTTGTAGCCAAGTCCTTGATCTCATCCTCAAACTCGGATAAGTGCTTACTCATAAGCTCTTGCTGCTCAAGAATAGTATTAAAGTCAATTTTCCAAGTCTTTCCTTTTTGAATTATGCTTGAAACATAACCAAGTGGATTGCGAATCAGGATTACGGGCCTTATATCGAATTCTCTCATAAGCATCTCGATGTGGAACAAGCCAAATGGCGATTTCAGAAGAGATCTTTTGAACATTAAACTTTTAGAGTTCATGATATGCCTAATGTGGTTTACATACTTTGAATAATCTTGACTTTCAGGATAACTGAATCGATATTTTATCTCATAACCACATACGGAACACTCTGTATCTTCAAGTAAATATCCAAACTCCGAGTTAAAAGGTTCATAAACCCAACTTATATCCTGCGACTGTGCAAGTATTGTTCCTACCCAAGTACTACCTGATCGCTGTGTACCAGTTACCATTATGCTCGGTCCAACTTTTGAGCGTTTAATTAAAGGTAAGTAGCCGCAAGCTCTATTGAGCATCCTATCGAGAATCTCTTTACTTGATTTCTTTTCTTCTTTTGATGACATAACTTCATAAACATATTACGAAATTAATATAATGTATTTAAAATGAAATCTCTGTGAAATATAAAGACTTATATAATTGTACTCGGGAACCGATTATCAGATCACCTGGATATTAGGTTCGACTAATAATTTTGGTTTACGTTTGAAGCTTATTGCATAAAAAACCATCTCGATCAAAGAGTATTGAATTAATCATCTTTACAAAAGCTTTTCACTAATCCACTAACCTCTTTCTCAAACCCATTAAATGTATGCCCGCATCCTTGCAAGACATTAACTTCGACATCTTCAATATTTGATTTGATATAGACTTCAACGTCACCGATCTCGTTATACTCGGGCATGAAGACATCATCGTCAGAATCACCGTAGATTACTTGAACAGGGATCTTGATCTGGTTGAGTGTTGGATTGCGATAGCCTTTGCGATAAAAGTCCCATATATTATCCAGATCTGTATCTTTATACCAACTAATGAACGTTTGATATGACATTTGGAAGTCATCGTATTCGTATGGGACCAAATCACCTTCGCCACGTTTATCTAATTCAGATTCTGCTATTCGCAAGTATTCTTCAATTCGTCCATTAGTGTGCCTTTGGATGTAGCCATTCTTATCAAATGGGGCTAGGAGTATAATCTTTTCTATATCAGACCTAAGTTCACCTTCAAACAAGTATCTAACGACCTTATGGGTTCCATATGAGTGACCTATTAAGACAAATTTCTCATATCCCATACTTTTAAGCTTACTTACCCAAGCAGTTATATCAATATGAGCTTCTTCAATTATTTCATAATTTGAACCTAGATATGCTTCATCTTTTAAGTCGGCTGTCTTAATTTCGGTCTTTATGCCTGTGCCTCTGGTCTGCACCGAAACACTAGATATACTATTCTTTCCAAGTTCTTCTTGAATCTTATGGAAGAATGGATAAGTATAGAAATCAGTATAGAATCCATGTACTAATACTGCAGCAGTCTTTGTATCCTCTGATGATTTTTTTATATAACCCAGCTAAGTTCAAATTGTCACTTGTATTTGTTTGAATAAGTTCTACTTTCATGTTCGATTATACATCTTTACGAATTAGATTTAAGCTCAATAAACCTTATGTAAGCAAAATTACCGCTACAGCAACACCAAACAAAGCCTCAAACAAACTCACCTTACTCAAAGGGAGTTTGATTATGTTGCCCAGGCAAGCACATTGAACTTCTTGTTTGATGTAAAGACTATAAATAATACTAATTGATAACTCTAATGAAACTATTAAAGCTAGAGATAATACGATATTCATTAAACTCGTACTTATCAATATCATGGATAGTCCTAATATAATTTCAACAAACGGGAAAGTAAATGCGTAAGAAACGAATCTCTTACTTACGAAATCGTATTTTCGAAATGAGTTAATAAATGCACTATATCCCAATAATTTAATACATCCAAACGTGATCATAAACACCCCCATCACACCTTGAAGTAATTCCAGCTCCAAGAGATTTGATACTACAGAACCAAAGAAGATTATTAGCAAAATAAGTAGAAAGAATTTTGTGTATTCTAAGCGAGCATTCATATCTTAAACTCCTCCATCACCTCTTCTAAACTATATCCTCCGACATAATCTTTTACCTTCTCTTTATCTTTATTAACTTCAATAAAAGTATGGTTTATTTTCACATCATACCTCTCTACAAGATCTTTATCATCATCGTAATCTGCTAAAACAAATGCTACATCTTCAGGAATATCTTCAGTTGAAGCCTTCAAATCATTTTCAAATACTTCACACCCAGCGCACCAGTCTGCTCCAATAAAAAGAAGTGTTCTATCATTATTGGCAACTACTTCATCGAGTTTATCTTCCGAATACTCATATATACCCCTTTGTGAATAGTCTTGGTTCTGGTCTTGATTTTCACTGTCTGAGAGACCCCAATAACCTAGGATAGCAACAAATATAGTAACTATAATGCAAATGCATATATTTCTTAATGTAGATTTTTTAACTTCCATAAAGAATTTTATAATCTTAACTTGTTACTTATTGTAAACTATGGCCCTAACACCATGGCAATTTATAGAAAAGAATTACTTGAGACAACAGGGATCACCCATGATGCACTCAGATATTACCTAAAGTTAGGCCTTTTAGATCCTCGAAAAGTAGAGCATAAGTGGCAATACTCTGACAAAGATGTTGAAACTATACAGTTAATTTGCAGCTTAAAATCCGTTGGATTTAGCGTCAAAGAAATTCAAAAGTTGACTAATGCTCTAAAAGATACAAATTGCAAGCATCAAGCTTCAATACCATTTCTGAAAGAGAAGCTCGAAGAAATTTCTCGGGGTATAAAAAAGCTTGAAGAGTCAAAAAAGACAATTACTCGAGCACTTATGAAGTTTGAGACCCAAGATTGTTCTAAGAAAAAAGAGAAGTTTGTTCTTTAGTGAAGTCGAGGGATTAGATTATTAATCATAACATTAATATAATATCTATCCCATGTAAAAACCCGACATAAGTCGGGTGTTTACATGGAGCGGGAGACGCGAGTCGAACGCGCAACCTTTTGCTTGGAAGGCAAATGCTCTAGCCAGTTGAGCTACTCCCGCATCAAGTACAAAGAATTAATTTTTAATGATTCAAGTTTACCAAATAAACAGAATTTCGCAATAAGATATTTGCTTAAAAGACTTACGCCTCTTTCTCTGCTTCAGGTGTTTCTTCAGTTGACTTAACAACTTCTTCTGCAACTTCTACTACTGGATCAGTCTCGTAGAATTCTGAAGCATTCTTGATCTTCATAGCTGCTTTACCTACTCTATCTCGCATGTAGTAAAGTTTTGATCTCCTAACAGTACCTCGCTTAGTGATCTCGATCTTTTCAAGAGTTGGGGCATGGATAGGCACGATCTTCTCAACACCTATACCATTTGAGATCTTACGAACTGTAACTGTCTGACTGATTCCTGATCCGTTCATTGATAAAACGATTCCTTCAAAGATTTGAATTCTTTCTTTCTTTCCTTCAGAGATTCTAAGGTGAAGTTTTACAGTATCACCGATTTTCATGTTTGGTCTTGCTTTCTTTTGGTCAGCTGTAACCTTGTTAATAAGTTCACTATTCATCTTTATATCTTATCGTTAATTCAGTTAATTAATCAGCACGCAGTCAGTATTAGCGTGTTATTGTAAATCAATGATTTACTGTATCACTACCTAATTTAAATGTATATGCTTTTAAAGCAAATACTTAAGTAGTTACATACTAGCGATGATTATAGAATAATTTCCTCGATTATGCTACAACTTTATTGTGAATAAAAAAGTATTACTAATCATTATGGATGGATTTGGAGCAGCCCCATCATCTAAAGGTAACCCTGTTACCCTTGCAAAGCCTCAAAACCTCATATCGTTGTGGGATAACTACCCGAGCACATATTTGAAAAGTTCTGGCGAGGCAGTTGGTCTACCAGATGCTGTCTATGGCAACAGTGAAGTCGGTCACTTGAATCTAGGAGCTGGTGAGATAGTATTGCAGAATCTACCGCGAATTGAGAAGGCGATCCGCAAAGGCTTTTATCATAAGAACAATACGATAAAAGAAGCAATCTTCCATGCTGATAGCCATAAATCTTCATTACATATTCTACTTCTTGCCAGTGATGGTAAGGTACACTCAGACATCAATCACCTATATGAGTTTTTCAAGATAATCAAAGAACATATTGATTCGCAGTCAAATCTAAAGGTCTTCCTACATTGTTTTACAGATGGTCGTGATAGAGCCCCTAAGTCAGCTAAAAAGTACCTTAACGATATCCAAATCCAGATCCATAACTATAAACTTCAGAATAATGTCTTTATCAGCACAGTTTGTGGGAGAGCTATCGCTATGGATAGAAATAAGCGTTGGGAAAGAACTCAGAGAGCCTATGATCTTTTGACTAAAGGCAAGGGCGAACAATACCCTTCCGCCATTAACTGCTTAAAGACAAGTTATGAGAATGAAATTTATGATGAGTACATAGAGCCATCGAAAATAAATATTAAAGATCATGAAGGGGTCATTAAGAATAATGATAGCGTGATCTTTCTGAACTTCAGAGCTGATCGTGCGATACAGATTACTGATGCTCTAATATCTGATGAGTTTCAAGGTTTTGATCGCGAGAAACTTTCAAACTTATATTTCGCAGCAATGGTTGAATACAAAAGAAATTTCCCAAAGAATGTAATATTCCCAAAACAATATGTACCTTTGACTCTTGGGAGAGTTGTCTCTAATGCTGGTAAAAGACAATTAAGAATTGCTGAGAGTGAGAAATTTCCACATGTAACATATTTTTTTAACGGAGGGCTTCCAATCCGTTACGACTCAGAGGACCGAATCGAGATACCTTCACCAAGAGTAGCAACTTATGATCTTAAACCTGAGATGAGTATATTTGAAGTTACCGCTGCACTTGAGACTAAGATCCAGGAAGATGTCTACGATTTGATTGTCCTAAATTTTGCTAATCCTGATATGGTTGGACACACAGGCAATATAGACGCTTGTATCCAGACGATTAAGGCTACAGATTTCTGTGTTGGAAGACTTACTAAGGTCTTTCAAGCGCATGGAGGATCAGTGATAATAACCTCTGATCACGGGAAC
>JAHDCA010000035.1 GCA_020630115.1 Candidatus Dojkabacteria bacterium
CATATTGAGGGACTTGTACTTGTAAATTCCAAGGGGGATTTGTGACAATTCTGTCATACTTCGTATCGCTATCAAAATCATCTCCTGTAAAATCGGTCTTAGATATTGAAATGTACTTTTTAATTGAACTCCTCATGTATTCAACTCGATCTGACTCAATGTCGAAGGCATAAAGAGAGTATATTGAATCTGAAGCTTCTTTAAGTATTGTTCCTGATCCAGCAAATGGGTCTATCAATGAAAGTCTTGAGTCACTGTTTTTATGATCATTTAAAGATTGGATTAGTGCAGCAGCTATGTTGGGTGCTAAAGAACCCTCGATCCCATCCTGACGACCATCTCGATAGTAGGTAGGTCGCTTAAAAATTGACTTTGTGAAGTAACAAACTCTTTTATGTATATAGGCACTAAATCTTACATCAGGGTTTTCCTTCTGGTATAGCAAGTTGTAATTTTTTGCAATTGAGCTTTTGATTGGTGATAGAGTCCTTCGATCATTGAAATGCTTTAGCGAACTTTTAAAAACTTTCAGTTTAAAAGTATTTAACTCTTCATTTTGAGAAGATTGTGGTACATACGTAAGTATTTGGTTCTTAAAGCGTTTTGCAAAAAGATGTTTCTCGTAGCTAAATGAGATTAACATCTCATGAATATCAGTGGGTACTTTTAATTTGCGAATAAATTCGAGATCGAAAGAGCCTTGAAGTTGTATAAAACCTTTGCCAATTACTTGATTCCTTTTTTCTATACCGTTTATCGCAATTTCTTGGGAAGCTAAATGCTCAAGTCCTTGAGGTATGTATAAAAATAAATTCTGGATTTTCATAAAGTATTATAATTGATTATGGAGATTATTAATAAGTATTTATCAAATAATAAAATCGCACTTATGATTGGTGTTTTTTTATTAATGATTGTAATTTTAGGGTTTAAATTTAACAGTAATTCGATGGGCTTTTTTAGTAGAAATAATGCGAAAGTTGAAGTTAATGACTTAAAGGAGGCAAATTATGATTCAGTTGCAACATTTGCTTCAGGGTGTTTCTGGTGTATGGAGGCAACGATGCAAGTTATGCAGGGAGTAGGTGATGTGGTTAGTGGGTACGCAGGTGGCGAAGAGGAGAATCCGACTTATGAAGATGTTTATAAAGACCTGACAGGGCATAGAGAAGCAGTCCAAGTTGAATTTGATTCTAGCATAATAACTTACCAAGAGCTCCTTGATGTCTTTTGGCAGAACATCGATCCGACTGATCCGGATGGCCAGTTCGTGGACAGAGGTTTTAGTTATACAACAGCTGTGTTTTATCACGATGAGAATCAGAAACAATTAGCAGAAGAGTCAAAACGGAAGTTAGAGGAAGATGAGTTATTCGATAAACCTATTGCTACCAAGCTCTTACCTTATACAACTTTTTATAGGGCTGAAGAGTATCACCAAGACTTTTTCCTTAAGAGCAAGTCAAGATATAACTCTTATTCCCAAGCATCAGGTCGTAAAGAATTCAAAGAGTCAATATGGCAAGAGATACTCAAGGAACAGCAAGCTAGCGATCAAATTGTCGATGAAAATGAATATACTATCCCAAGCGAGAGCCAGCTTAGAGAGAGCCTGAGTGATATTCAGTATTCAGTGACTCAAGATGATGCGACTGAGAGACCTTTTGATAACAAATATTGGGATAACAAAGAGGATGGGATCTATGTTGACATAGTCTCAAAGGTTCCTCTTTTTAGCAGTAGGGATAAATTTGTTTCGGGAACTGGATGGCCAAGTTTTACAAAGCCAATTAATGAAAGCTCGGTTACACTACACGAGGACAGAAAGTTCTTTATCAAAAGAACCGAGGTCAGAAGTACTTTGGCGGATAGTCATCTTGGGCATGTCTTCAACGATGGTCCTGAGCCAACAGGACTTAGATATTGTATGAACTCAGCTTCTTTGGAATTTATATCATTAGAAGATATGGAATCTAAAGGATACGGGCAATACCTAACTCTCTTTGAGTGAGTCTTTATAATGTATTAAAGATTACTTTACCATGTGAATCAGTTATCAATACTTTAGCATTTAGATCTGCTAGTATCTTCTGCATCTTCTCTGGAGTAATTTGCATTGTCATAACCGTAGCCAAAGCATCTGCTATTGTTGGAGAGCTGTGTATTACAAAGCTATTATTTTTTGTTAATAGCTCAGTTTGATTAGGATTGATAATGTGGTTATATCTCTTGCTTTTTGATTCCCAACTCCTAAGCTCAGGGCTGGAGCAGCATAGAGCAACATTTCTAATATTTAGCTTTCCTAGTATCTTATCGCGAGTAGGAGATGCTAATGTGATTTCCTGATTAGAATCCGAATGGACATAAAGGTCACCTCCAGCATTAATTATAAACTGAATGTTCGGAATTTTATCAAGTAGGAGATTCTTGAGCTTTTTTATCAAGTAGCCTTTACCTAAGCCACCTATATCAATTGAAGTGTTTAATAGGCTAATAGATTTATCATCAACCTTGATTGAGTTTATCGGATTACAAATCTGATCTCCTACTAGTGGTAATCTCTTACCATAACCTGATCTGACTAACTCTGATTCGATGGTGATATTGAAAAGACTTTCTGTCATTAAGTAGAGCTCTTGAGCAATCATTATAATTGAAGCAAGTTCATTGTCAAAATGAATACTCTTACTACGGTTAATTTCGCAAAGAAGTGAGTCTTTATCAAAACGCGAAAACTTTTTTTCAAAGTCTCTTATTAGTTTTTTTGACTTTACACTAAGATTAGAAATCTGACTGAGGTTTAACTCCTCGTGATTCAGGAGCTCTATCCACCAACGGGTTCCAGTTGCCTCAAATCCATCTAGGAGAAAATATTTGGGATTCGAGGACTTCATTATCTATTAAAGATTATTTCCTAATATCGTTTGCGATAATATCTAAAGCATCCATAAATGCGTTTGTTGTTAATGATGCACCTCCAACTCTTGAAAGATCAACATCCTCGATTTTCTTGCCAATAAGTTCTGATTGATCAAAGCTATCTTCAAACCAACCTTGATATCTTTTACTTTCAGAGTTTGTAGCTTCTAATTCAAACTCAACAGAACTTATAACTCCATCATTAATTTCAATTGCAAGCTCTAGATCCTCAGTATGTCCAGCAGGTACTCGGTAGTTGACTGATGATTTAAACTCCCCTGATATTGCTTGGATGTCATCTATTTCATCTACTATGATATTGTCATCTTCTACCTGGGCATTATCAATATCAGCGATATCATTTACCGGTACTGAGGGGGTCTCAACGACAACATCATTTTCACTAGTTGTTGTTTCTTCATCTGAATCATTAAGTATGAAAGTTGCACCTCCAGCTAGAGCAATTATTACTATGATTATTGGTAATAAGAATTTTTTATCCATTTTTAACTGATTATAAAAGATTATTTTCTAATTGAATTTTATCAAGAAAAGCTCATCAACCTGTAAAGATTGCATTTTAAGTAATCACTAAATATACTCGTATAATGAAGAAACTCATAACAGTAATTTCTATTATGTCAGTTACTCTTATACTTTCTTTTCTTGTTTTATGGACTCAACAAACACATAAAGGTGTAGAGAAATCTGAAATAACAGATTTACAAGAGGATTTGTCTAGCGATATTGAGTACGAATCATCACTTTTTATTGATCAGGTTATTGAAGACCAGGAAGAAAAATTTTATCAATATGTTCAGTCTAATTTCATCTCTCCAGGCAAGATTTATGTTCCAGAAAAAATTGAAATAAATGCTAACGATCTAGGAAGTAGCTACCTGCACCTAGATCCAAATGTCAAAGTTGCGTTCGAAAATATAAATATCAATACTGAACTTGATGATTTGAAAAAAGATATTGATGAGATAGTTTTTGAAAATAACTACGAAGATGTTAGATACTCAATTTATCATCTTAACTCTGGCAAAAGTGTTCGTTCATCAAGGAGCGAGGAGTCTCATCTTTCATTGTCGCTAATTAAAATCCCGATTATGATAAAGGTTTATGAAGAGATAGCTAATGGCACCTTAACGCTTGATCAAGAAGTTAGCTATTTAGGGTATAAGCAAACTATTGAGACAAGTCTTGATCGAATGATAGCTCTTAGTGATAATGAAGCGACTGGAGCTTTGATAAGAGCTGTTGGCGGATTTGAAGTAGTAAATCAGATGATAATAACAATTCTTGGAGAAGACTCGGTGACTCGACTTTATAATACTCCTGCTTATTCTGACTCGATAGCATTTAACGCAGGTTTCAATTCAACTTCTACAGATGAGATGGTTCAATTGTTGAGCTATCTAATTAAAGGGCAAATCTTCGATCGAGATTATAGTGATCTTATTTTAGCCCATCTTATGACAACTGTCTCAGTAATGGACTTTGAAGAAGTTCCCGGTCAACTTGGCTATAAATATGCTGCAGATCCTTGGACGATATTTGGTGCTAGTGGTTTTTATAGATCAACTAATGGTGAAATTTTTGCATTCAGTCTCTTTACTGATAATAGAAATAATTTTGTACCTATTGATTTAGAGATCTACGAACAATTTATTTTGAGTTTAGAAAGCTTCTCTAAATCACTTGATAATAGTTTATAATACGCCTAACTATGGAAGAGTATATTAAAAAGATATTTGTTAAATTAGCAAAGATACCCTCAGATGCAGATCCTAAGGGGTTAACATCTGAGGCTAAACGTAGGTTTGAACTTTTAAACAAAGTAATCACTTCGGAGTTAGAAAATTTAGGGGTTGAATATGAGATTGATGAAAATCTAACTATTTACGCATCTTTAGAATCAGACGACCCAAAGGCAAAAACCATCATGTTCAATTCACATATTGATACTGCATTAGAATATCCTACACCTAAAGGTCTTGATGAAATCCAGGTTCTAGAGCATGAAGTAATTGAGAACAAAGATATTGAGCTTTCAAATGGTGTGAAGGTGCTATATTCCGAACTAAAAGGTAAGGCCGGGGAGAATGTATTGACTGGAAATGGGGAAGCTCAAATTGGAGCTGATGACAAATGCGGTGTAGCAATAATGCTAGCATTAGCTAAATACGTAAGAGAAAATCCAGGGTTTAAAATACCAAATATTAAACTAGTATTTACTAACAATGAAGAGGTCGGACTTGGTACCCAAGGGTTGAGATATAAAAAGATCAATGCTGATGCAGGCTACTGTGTAGATGGTGATGGAACTAGTGGGTTATTCAAGCAAAATTTCAATGCTCAGACTATTATAGTTAAAGTTAGTTCAACAACTGTTCATCCAGGTTATGCATATAATAAAATGGAGAATGCTTTAGTTCTGCTAAATAAAGTTTGTAGTAAGGTTAATGAGCAAATGAGTGAACCTCAAGATTCTAAGGGTAAGCAAGGCTATGTGGGTCTTAATAATGTAAGCGGAAATTGGTCCAAGTGCCAGGCTAGTTTTATAGTCAGATCATTCACTTTTGAAGAGATGAAGGAGTTTGAAGATAAATTCATCCAGATCGTTGAGCAGTTGAATGAAGAAACTAGGATGGCAAATATTGTGCTACTTTTGAATCAGCAGCCTGTCTATCAAAATGCAATGATTGAGTTAGATAAAAACCCGCTGGTCAATGAACTTGCAATCAAAGCTTATGATAAAGTAGGGATTGAGGCACAGTTGGAATCAGTTAGAGGTGGATTTGACGGTGTAGATATGACATTTGCAGGACTACCTACAACAAACGTATTTAATGGCTCTCACAATATGCACGGCTTAAATGAATGGGTAAGTGTACAAGATATGGAGTTGTCATATAAAATGTGTCTAGAATTAATTGAACTTTGGAGTGAACAATAATGAAGATATCAGAAGTATACAAAGCATACAACATCCCTGAGAGTCTGCAATTGCATATGATACGAGTAGCTGCTATTGCACAGATAATTGCAGAAAATCTTGATGATATTGATAAAGACCAAATTCATACGTTAGTAAAAGGTTGCTTACTTCATGACATTGGCAAACTTGTGATTTTCAAAATTGGTGAAGATACTAGTCATATGGGCGATCAGCCTAGGGATTTTTGGATCCAGTTACAAGAAGATATGCGCAATGATTACAGTATCTCAGAACATACAGCTACGGTTTTGATCTGTAAAGAGCTTGGGATGTCACAAGAGATAGTACACTTAGTTGATAGTATAGATTTTGCATACTCGATAAAGAATTATAATGATCGAAACCTTCTAGCAATGATTGGTGTGTATTGTGATCAGAGAGTCTCAAGGGATGGTGTACTGCCTTTGCTCGAAAGGATTAAGTTGGGGCGGAAGTTCTGTGAAGAAAATATAAAAGCTGGGGGAGTCTTTAGAGATACAAGCGATCGCGATAAGACTATTCAAGCGTTAGTCGAGATAGAGAAATTGCTTTTTGATAGTATCGATTTGAACCCTGAGGATATCAATGATGAGAAAATAAAATACCGAATTGCCAATCTAAAACAGTATGAAGTGCTTTAAGGTATTCATATAACTGATCCAAGATTATTTCATAAAGATTTTTTAATGTAGAATGTAATATGGGAATTTTTGGTTTCGGAAAAAAGAAAGATTTGCAGAAAGAGTCTGGAAAACAACTTGTTAGAAAGTATAAAAGGGTTGTTCTTGTTATCTTAGATGGTTTTGGTATAGACAAAAATCCGGAAGGAAACGCTATACTTCAGGCTCGGACACCATTTCTTGATTCTGTTTGGAACAATTGTCCAAAGACACTACTTAATGCATCTGGTACTTTTGTTGGACTTCCTGAGGGAGAACCTGGGAACTCAGAAGTGGGACATCTGACTATAGGGACTGGTAGGATTCATTATCAAAGCTTGCCAATGATAAATGATGAAATACTCTCAGGTAGATTTGCACTTGCTCCTAAGTTACAAGAATCATTTAATAACTATCTTGAAAGTAGGAAAAAATATCCAAACGCAAAATTTCATATACTTGGCATACTTTCTGCTGGAGGTGTTCACGGTCATATAACGCACCTTTTTGCACTTCTTGATCTATGTAAGGAATATGACGTAGATCCTTACATACATGCATTTTTGGATGGAAGGGATACAAGTAGAGATGATGGTGGCTTCTACTTACAGAAACTGCAAAATAAGCTTCAGCAGATAGGCATTGGCAAAATTGCTTCAATCTCAGGCAGAGTGTATGCGATGGATAGAGATAATAAATGGCCTAGGATAGAAAAAGCATTTAATGCAATGATAGGTGCTACTAATTCTCAAATTAAGAGCTCAAAACTTCAAGATTTTATAACTCAGAAGTACTCTGAAAAGATTTACGACCAATATATGACTCCAACAGCCTTAACAGATGATAATGGTGGCCTTGTGGGGCCAATAAGGGATGGTGATACGTTGTTCCTATATAACTTTAGGGAAGATAGGATTAAGCAACTCTCTAAAGTACTTACTGAACCTACATTTGCTCATTTCCCTTTGCAGATATCAGTTTCAAATATTCATTACACGACTATGACGGGGTTTGAGACAAATCCAAGAAGGCATGTTGTGTACCCTAATTCGAAGACTGAAGATAACTTGGCTGCTCTTGTTGCTCATAATAATATCCCTCAATTTCATATAGCTGAAACAGAAAAGTACGCACATGTTAGTTACTTTTTTAACGGTAGGGTTGGTGAACTCAATAACATGGAACAGCATTTTCAGATTGATTCACCATCTGTTCAAAATTACGCGGAGTCACCAGAGATGTCTGCAGAGCAAGTTGTAAGTAAGTTCTGTGAATTGTTCTCAACAGGCAACTACGAGTTTGCTGTAGTAAATTTATGCAATGCAGATATGCTTGGCCATACGGGTGATTTGGAGCAAACTTCGAAATCGATAAATATCTTGGATGCTCAGTTAAGAAAACTCACTGAGTGTGTTTTAGCACAGGATGGG
This sequence comes from Candidatus Dojkabacteria bacterium, assembly GCA_020630115.1. Classification (GTDB taxonomy): domain Bacteria; phylum Patescibacteriota; class Dojkabacteria; order SC72; family JAHDCA01; genus JAHDCA01. Next base: position 7,992 of record JAHDCA010000035.1, read on the forward strand.
GCAGTTTTCATAACTGCTGATCATGGAAATTGTGAAGTTATGGTTGACAGGGTTTCTGGGGAAGTAAATACTTTTCATACTACAAATCCAGTGCCATTAATTAAGATTGATTCGCCAACTCAATTAATAAACAAAAATCCAGACCTCCGAATCGGTTCTGGTGAAGTTCCAATTGCTGGTATCTTAGCTGATATAGCACCAACACTTCTAAATCAACTTGGAGTCGCTAAGCCTCGTAGTATGAACGGTGTAGACATCAGTGATGTGATCGGGTAAATTAGTTGTATGAAGAAAATCTTTGCTTTTTTAATGGTATTGTCTATTTCAATATTTGCTCTAAGTTCTTTTACTCATGCATTACCAAATTCTGTTTCTCAAGCTCCTAATCTTTGGCTTAGATATGATTCAGGTCTTTTTACAAGTGCAGGTGAGGTCTCGGGGTGGAACGATAGTAATGGTATAAACTTTGTAAGGGGGGCGACAGGGCCTTTAAATACATCTACAAATCTTTTTTTTGATGGTTCTGACAGTCTAAGCGGATCATTCCCATCTCTTAATGTAGGCTCTTATGCTGTATTTGTAGATAGCTTAGCAACAGGGAATATTTTATCGACATCAGACTCGTCAATTGACTTGTCTGGCTCTAGTTCAGGTTACTCATATGGTGGAGTTACAGTAACTTCTAATACATTAGGGTACGATTTGATTGTTATAAATCAAGAATCAACTGGGCTATACCTTTACCATAATGGAAGTCGATCAGCAATTTCTGGAAGCTTATCAACCTCAATTAATTCCCTAAGTATAGGTGGCGGGGAGTTCGGCCTCAAAGAGGTCATTACTTATCCAGCAGGACTAAGTACTTGTGATGTATTCAAATTACAAAGATATTTTGACTCTAGGTATGGTCTGTCAAACACTCGACTTTATAATTCATATGCATATAGCTCTTCGCACTCTGTAAATGAAGGTGTCATAGGTATCCATTCGTGTGACAGTTCACTAAATTCACCTCAAGCTCAATCTGATGAAGTTACAGTCTT
>JAHDCA010000036.1 GCA_020630115.1 Candidatus Dojkabacteria bacterium
TAAGCCGTTTAATACCTCAACTTCAGATGGCTCATATCTTATAACTGTGCCAAAAAAGAAGAGTTCTCAAAGATACGAAGACTTTGTAATTGCCCTTGAAAGTGGAGCTTTTCTAAAGGCAGATTCCAAAAGATACTTGATAGAGAGTAAGGATTTTAATAAACGAGTATTGCTAGAGGATGTAACCAAACAACGCGAGCATATTAGGAATGTTTTAAAAGCTAGACCTTCACTAAGGAATATTTTAGAAGCTAGAGTTTTAGAGAATATGCAGGATGAGAAACTATCTCAATTATATAAATATATATAGACATACAGATCCTATCTTAGATGAACCTGCTACTCCTTTTGCAGAAATTTTCCGAAACAAAGGAGAATTTGAAATCAACGAAAATCAGCTCGTATATGAATTCGATATCAATGGTCTGAAGCCAATGAATGATGATATGTCACATCTGATTGGTGATGCGGCTTTGAAACACGCTTTTAATGAATTTCTAACAAAATCTGGTGTTAAAAGTGATACTTATAAGCCTGGTGAAGACTATCTAATTGCCCGTAGGGGGCCTAATATTTACGTTATTCCTAAAAGCGATTCACTTATCGCAGATATGGATAGGTTTATCAGTGTAAAAGTAGATGAGAATAGTAGTAATTTAACTTCCAATGGTGATCAGGCAGAAACCTTAACTTATCAGATGGAGTCAGTATTTAAAATTGATCAGCATGAAGAAGCAGCTGGGACAATATCAGTATCACTTGGAAAAGGTACTTTTGCTGAGCTAGGGAGTGGTGAACTACAAAAGAGGGTTGCTAAGAGTAAGTTCCGAAAGATGTTTGGGACCTTAACAAATAATGGTAATAAGTCTTTACCTTATAAAGTTCAATGTTTTACTCAAGCCTACCTAAATCTTTTGAGTAACTCAAATCGTAACCTAAGCTTTTTAACACATAGCTTCGGTAAAAAAGTGCTTGTATCCGAAGGTTATCAAGCTGCTCTAACATTTTTCAACTCAATGAAAGGTAAGAGGAGAGACTTTTATCGTGGAATGATTTATGAAGTTTATAGTGAGTTGTCCGCTGAAGACGATAGTTTCATTAGTAAACCTTTGGTTGTAAGTTTTATGGAAAGTCTGCGTTCAATTCCTAGTTACCAGTTTTAAATCTAACGGGTAATTAATTGAGGGGAATATCATCAATTAATCTCCAAAGGCTCACCAGCCTTCAATAACTCACCTTCAGTAATAATGATAGCCTCTGTATCAGTTATTGCATAGCCTTTTAGCTCTGGTGGTAGCATAGTTCTTACTGAAGCTTCCATAATCGGTTCAAAATGAGGATAGACCTCGAAATCGACCAGTCCTAATGGAGTCACATTATTAATCTCAGGATCTTGCTCATTAATATAGTGCTTTGCAAAGTGAGTTGTCTCAGAGAAAATCATTGATCCAGCGCTAAATCCCATATACGGCTTACCGCCACGAATAATTTCTAAAAACTCATTTCTTAAATCAGCCTCATCCAAAGCCTTAATGAAGTACGAAACGAACCCTCCATTTACAGCAATAATATCTGCATTATCTAGTCCATCAAGTATCAATTGTTTAGGCCACCTACTGACATCGAGCATTTTTAGATACATGTTATTAAGTGTCGTAAACTGCTCGAGGTATCCGTAAACCATCTCCATCTTTCCAGAGTAATTCGCTGCATTAGGAATAAGCGCAACTTTTAAATCATCCAGATCTTCTACTTTAAGCATCCTACATAGAATTGGCTTCAAGCTTCCCATGAAATGAGCGGATGATAGAACCATATTTAATCTAGAATCTGGGTAGTCAGAGATTTTTGTAATCTCTGACTTGAGTGAAAACACCTCATCGAACTCTTTCTGGTATCTTTTAAAATCTGCGTATGACATGGGTTATTATACATGTCATATTATTCTCTATGAAGTTGATTACTAAACTTCACGGCAAAGAAATCCATAATTCCCCAAGCAAACATTGCAATTAATCCAAGCACAAGGCTCAATTGAAAATTGTTCATATCACATTATATAAAATGTATACTCAGAATGTGTCAGTATGGCAGATAATAAGTTGATAAATAAATTGAAATGAAAACTTCAAATGAGAATTAACGGAGATACAAAAGTTATGGCGAGATTTCAAAACCATAGTGATTTTGGTATTGAACTTTACAATAAGTAATTTGAACTAGCTGGAGTAAATGCTGTTTATATAAGGTTTAAGAATGAGAGTGTTGCAAACTTGTTAAGTGGTATTAGTGATCTGAATATCTCAGGTGCTATAACTGCTGGGTACGAGACTGACCCAGAATTCGCTAAGCTAGTCGGTACTCTTGATGAAACATCGGAACTGTCTGATAGAGTAGGGGTTGTGACTGTCCGGGACGGCCAGATTAAGGGCTATTATCAGAATGGTCTTGGTCTGACTAATGCTATTACTGAAAAGTATGAGCTTGAAGGTAAAGTTATTACTCTGGTCGGTTGCGGAAGTGTCGCAAGAGGCTTGATTGACACTTTGAATAAGCGATTTGGTGAGAAAGTTACAATTAATTTATATAACCGTTCCAAGGATAAAGCTCTAAAATTAAAGAAAATATTCGCTAACGTTAATGATGTCGGAGGTTTGCAAGACTTACAGGATGCAAAGGGGGATATACTAGTTAACGCAACAAGGATAGGATCTTCTAAAGCTCCTGATGATGGGAAAATTTTAACAGGCCAGGTAATTTCATCACACTTAGCTATTGTCGATGTGAGCTTTTTACCTTTTGAAACAGAGTTTATTAAAAGAGCTAGAAATCAGAATAAGCTTATTATTCACGGCGGAGATATGTTTGCTCATCAGGGTGCAGTATGTCTGGAAACAATATTGGATATAGAAGTCGATATGAGTATATTAAAGCCTATTGTAATTGAATACTTAAAGAGTAGATTGAAATATTGATATGAAAGCACTGGTAACTGGGTCAAGTTCGACAATAGGGGAAAAGATTATAAGAAGACTTTTAGATGAGGGATATGAAGTTCTGGGTACTTCTAGAACTCGACCAGATATTAATCATTCTTCATTCCATTTCATTAAATGTGATATGGAGGTTCAATCAGAGATTGATAGTTTAATGAAAGAAGTCCAAGGCGTTGACGTTTATGTAAATGCTTCAGGTCAATGGCATGAAAAAGGCGAATTACGGGTTGAGAAGAATTTTAATGAGTTCTCATTGGCAGAGATACGTAGTTCTATTGAGGTTAATCTTCTATCTGTAATGCTTTTAACTAAACATATCTTAGATCGAATGAATCCAAATGGTCTGATTATCTTTATCAGCGGTACTTTTGAAGATGGTTTAGGTACATGGACACCTTATGCAGTAGGTAAGAGAGCTATTGAAGACTTCACTGTAGCTTTGTCGGAAGAAGATAATCGCCTATTTATTAACTGTCTTTCGCCATCATATGTAGCATCTAAAGCTGTATTGAATTACTTCGGCGAGTATGAAGATGATTGCGAGAGCCCAGATCGGATACCTGATGAACTGATGAAGGTATTGGATATGAAATCTAATGGTAAGATTTATGTCATTGAGAAAGGTAGTAATTTAAGAGAAGATTTTCACTACTAATTCCTAAGTTACCAGTTTTAAAACTAACGGGTAAGTAAAGACTTTTATCCTGATGTGGTATGCGCTGATTAAAGTATAATCAAGAGTATGGAAAATAATCTAGATCAGGGCTCTAAAGAAGGACCTTATGATAAGTATTACGAGAATACAAAAGGGGAAGGCCCAAGAGAGTCTTTAGGAATAGCTTTAGTTTATGTCTCGTGTAAAGACATCGCTTTAGATTTAGGTGCTGGTGCTTTAAGAGATACTTTATATCTTATTGAGAATGGGTTTGAAAGAGTTGTTGCAGTAGATGAGCAAGAGGTTGTGGAAGATTTTGTTCGTGAAAGTGGCCACGATGATATATCTGTCGTGATTTCAAGATTTGAAGATTTTGATTATGAACCTGGAACCTATGATTTAGTTAATGCTCAATATTCGCTACCTTTTATAACACCAGATAAATTTGGTAGCACTTTAAGTAAAATTAAGGGTTCTATAAAGGTTGGAGGGATCTTTGTGGGTACCTTCTTTGGTCCAGGAACAGAGGTCGCGGGTGCGATACTTCATGAACAGTCTGAAATAGATGGACTCTTCGATGGTTTTGAGATAATAGCTCTTCATAGAAAAGAAGGTATTGGAAAATCAGGTATCGGAATAGAAGTAATGTGGGATGTCTATCATGTTATTGCAAGAAAGTTAAAATTATAAAGTCGAACTTGAATTTAATGTCTTTTAGGAATATTGAGGTAGGGATTTTATAAGAATATTAGTCTGGTAATCTTACTTGGCGGAGAGGACAGGATTCGAACCTGCGATCCCTAGAGATACTTCGTTAGCAGTGAAGCGCTTTCGACCACTCAGCCACCTCTCCTAGACTTGAGATTTTAGAACAGGTTAGGCTATTATTCAACCGAAATATTTGATTTTGAAGAATTTTATAGAATTTTGAAGTTAAATTGCAGAATATTGATTCATTTTGGGTCTGAAAATGTTATAACCTATTAAGTTAGAGTACTGATAAGATTAGCTCAAAATAGAGTATGAAACTTGGAGGACATGTGTTTCCTAAGGGAGGCTTTCAAAATTTAACTCAACAAGTAAACAAGTTTGAAATAAGTGCTGCACAGATAGTATTTACAGCGCCGATTAGATGGTCGCTTAAGGAGATTGATGAAGGAAGGATCGACACTTTGGTTGATAGTTTAAATAATGATTCGCAACTGAAAGCTCTGCTAGTTCATGGTGTTTACCTTACGAACCTTGCTAGAAAAGATAAAGCGTTATTTCATAAGAGTAAAGAAAGTTTGAGAACTTATGTGACTGCCTTAGATAGACTGATCTCAGGCTTGAATAGGGAAGATCTTGAAGTCCACGGAGTGACTTTTCATCCAGGATCGGCTAAAGATCTTAGCCCTCAAGAGGGTATTGAGCGTATCGCTTATGGAATGGATTGGATCTTAGAGAGAACAGATAAAGCGCAGATACTGTTTGAAAGTGCTGCTGGAGCTGGTAATGTTTTAGGGAGCAAATTGGATGAGTTGGCTCAGATGTATGATTTGGTTTCAGATGAATACAAAGGCAGAATAGGTTATGTATTGGATACTCAGCATATGTGGGCAAGTGGTTATGATTGGAATTCGAGTGTAAAAGATATCTTGGATGAAGTTGACTCGAAACTTAAACTGTCAAATGTAAAATGCTTCCACCTAAACAACTCATTAACTGAATTAGCATCGAATAAAGATAGGCATGCCAACCTAAATGAAGGTTTGATTGATATAGATGCTATTGCACAGATTATAAATGACCCAAGACTTTCACAATGTACTTTTATACTTGAAACTCCTGCAATGAAAGATGAGGAGTCTGCTATTGATGAATTTAAATTACTGCATAGTTTAGTAAACTAACTACGTTCACACGAGTCTCGAAAAATGATTAATAAAGAACAAAACATTGCTGTTGAGCATAAAAAAGGTCCGTTAATGATAATTGCTGGTGCTGGAACAGGTAAAACCTTTGTTCTAACAAAAAGGATCGCTCATATAATTTCTAAAGAGTGGGCTAAATCGGATGAAATCCTAGCTATGACCTTCACAGAAAAGGCTGCTCTAGAGATGAAAGAAAGGGTTGAGAAAGAGCTTGGAGGTGGTTACTATGATTTAAACATATCAACATTTCATGGCTTCTGTGATCGTTTTCTTAGAGATGAAGGTTTGTATATTGGTTTGGATACTGGTTATCAAATTGTTACTGATACTCAAAGAAACGTTCTGTTTAAGAAACATCTTTTTGATTTTGAACTCGAAGACTTGGTGCCGATCAATAAGCCGTATGCAAATTTGAACAAGATCTTAAGTTTTTTTGATCGACTTGCTGACTATGACATCACTCCTGATATCTACTTAGAAAGGGTTGAGATGATTAAGTCCTCTCATCAGGACGAGGATATAGATGAGGTTGAGGCTCAGGAAAATTACCGATTCTATAAAAGGTTAGGTAATGCTTATAAGAAGTGGGAAGAGATTCGGATTGAAAATTCGATGCTTACATTTGCTGACTTGATCTCATTTACATTAAAGACTTTACGTGAGAAACCATCTGTTAAAGCTAAGTATAATAAACTTTTCAAATACGTGCTTGTTGATGAATTTCAAGACACAAATACATCTCAAGCCAAATTGATTGAGGAGTTAACAAATTCTGATCAGAACATCACAGTAGTCGGCGATGATGATCAGTCAATCTACATGTTCCGTGGAGCAAGCATTGAAAATATTCTTGATTTTACTAAAACTTATCCCAAAGCTAAGAAAGTCGTTCTAAACAAAAATTATCGTTCTAGACAAGAGATACTTGATTTAGCTTATGAAAGCATACAGTTTAATAATCCAAAAAGATTAGAGATTCAAGAAGATGTTCAGAAGAAGCTCATTGCTTCTAATGAAGAAATGTTGAAGCTCAAAGGCCAAGCAGTATCGATCTTTAACGTTAAAAATACAACGAGTGAAGCTGAGATTATAGCCAAAAAGATTTTACAGCTCAAAGAAGAAGGTGTTGGTTACGATGATATGGCAATTCTATACAGAAGTGAAAGTCATTGTTCGCAGGTCTTGCAACACTTAAGGCACTATAATGTACCGTTCAAATTCCAAGGTAAGAAAGGTATCTTTTCGAGACCTGAAGTCCGAGACCTTATCTCTATGCTTAGAGTCCTTGCAGATACGAACAGAGATGAATCCTTTTTTGATATCCTGGCAATGGAGAGTTTTGAGATCGATTCACAAGATATACTTAAGATCTTTGCATGTGCTAAAAGCCTACGTATAAATCCGTATCAAGTTGCTCAAAGACTGAGTTTCCAAGACGAGGCAAATCTACCAAAGCAGATAGTTAGTCTAAACTCCAAGTTAGACCAGAGAACTTTAGAGTCGATTCAATTAATTATCGAGCAGTTTAAAAAATTCTCAGAGATGTTAAAGCAAGAGTTGCCAGTATCTCAGATAGTATACGAATTTATTAATTTTTCTAAGATTTTCAAATTACTTACTGACGAAAATAATAGTGATCCGTTAGCTTACTATAAAGTCCAGAATGTGAGTAAATTTTTAAATACTGTCTTGGAATTTGAACAATCAAGTGAATACGGTAACATCTTCCAAGTGATTGACTATATTGATAGTTCGATAGATGCAGGTGAAAGCCCAAGTGATGAAGATGATTTATTAGAAGACTTAGACGCTGTAAATCTATTAACTGCTCACAGGTCTAAAGGCTTAGAATTTGACCATGTTTTTGTCATCAATATGGTTGACGGGAGATTCCCATTAACCAGGGGAGGAAGAGGTGAGATCGATATTCCCTTGCAGTTACATGGTGGAGATGTTGATCAGGAAGTTGATTTGAAAGAGATGAAGATTCATGAGGAACGAAGACTATTCTATGTAGCCGCCACAAGAGCAAAGAAAAGTCTGTATTTGACTATCCCTAAAAGGATAATAGGTAATAAAACAGATTCAAAACCCTCGCGTTTTTTGGCTGAATTAGAAGAAAACATTTCTTTTACTAACGAGGAGTCTGAAACTCAGATTGATTCAAATGGTAAGGCAGATACTGATGTGTTTGTAGAGACTAGCGACGATAGGACTGGCGAATTAGATAGCGATACTAATCGGGAGATTTACTTGAATGAAGATTTTGCGAAGAAGCTTAGTTATTCCGCGATGTCAACATATGAGAATTGCCCATGGCAATTTAGATACAGTAAGGTTTACGGTCTAAGAGGTGCCGAGAGTCATGTCTTTAGCTATGGTAGCTCTATTCATGCTGCAATGCAGTACTTTTATAAAAACCAAATTCGTTATCACGGTGGCGAAAAGGACTTTGAAGCGCAATTAACATTAAAGGAGTTGTTAGCATTGTTAGATAGGCATTGGATTGTAGCTGGTTACTTGTCTCTCGACCATATGAAAGCAAGAAAGAAGAAAGCGAAAGAAGTTCTCACTGAATTTTACGAAAAGAGATACTCTGTAGAAGATAGGGTTGTTAAAGTTGAAGAGTATTTCGAAGTATCTGTTGGAGATATCGTGGTTAATGGGATGATTGACCGAATCGATATGATTGAAGGCGGTAAAGTGAAGGTGGTTGATTATAAAACCGGTTCTGTTAAAAAAGATAAGAAGGATATGGCGAAGTACGAAAATCAGGTGGCTCTCTATTCAATGGCTTTAGAGAAAGTAGGCTATGAAGTTGGTAAAGCTGAGTTGTATTTTGTTGAAGAAGATGAGATCGTCGAGATCGAAGACTTTGAAGGTAGGAAAGAAGAACTGGTACCATGGATTGAGGGTATTGCAAAAGATATACGCGAATACAAATTTGAACCTAATCCAGGCTTTAACTGTCATTATTGTAGCTTTAATCAGATCTGTGATCATTCGACAGTTTAACTTCCGGTTAGGTATTTAGTTGGTTTACAATTCTTTCTGATCTAACCAAACCTTCTAAAATTCCCAAATCAAGGCTATAATATGCTAATGAAGAATTTTAATCTTGGAAGGTGTCTATTCAAGTCATTTATTATTATGACGTCCCTTTCTTTAATACCAGGTAAGTCAATTAATGCTCAAGGGCTTACAGAAAGGATTGAAGAGCTCGAAAGAGTTGCTGTTTCTAGTGGAGCTGGA
>JAHDCA010000037.1 GCA_020630115.1 Candidatus Dojkabacteria bacterium
AATTAGAGCTACTAATACCCCAACATAACTTGTGAAGCTTGCCATTAAGATTACGGACAAGTATAAGCATATTACCACCAAGATATTTGCTTCAAACTTTTTAGCGAAAATATTTCCAATCACACTACCCAGTATTAAGACAGCATAGTACCCACCAATGTATTCATAAGGCAACTCAGCTAGCTCATACCATGTATTACCTGCGTATTTTGCCATAAACATAAAAGCCGAAGTAAACCCAGCCATCAAGACTAGTTTCATAATTAATTTTTGATCTTTAAGGTAATTAATAGCAAGACCATAAGAAATATCCTCACTTTCATTTTCAGTCCCGCCCTTCGTCTTAAGAGGATCGACAGTTAGATAAATAAAAATGATCGATAACAATCTAAAAACTAAAGTTACAACGAAAGGAAGTCTCACATCTATTGTAAAAAGAATTCCACCTAAAAGACCAAATAGCAATCCACAAATGAACTGAATATTCGAGCGAGTTGCAAGATCACTTTTCCTATCTTTAGAGATCGAGTCAAGCAAGGCTACGTCACTACCTGATACAAAAGTATGCCCGACAGTCTGCAATGAGAATAAAACAAGAAATATATTCAAATCAGTATTGATAATTATCAAAAAGTTAATAAGTACTTGAATAACCATTCCTGTGATTATAGATACCCTATGACCATACTTATCTCCTACATAGCCTGTAGGGATTTCGCAGACTACAGCCACGATTTTAAAAAGCAAAACAGCGTTAATGGACTCAGCTAGAGAGGCACCACTAAAAATTATAAATGGAATCAGAATTGGAAATACAAGATTAGCAGCATGAAAAAATGTATAAGTAAAAAAATTTCTAAGATTTTTATCCATCGCCCTTTTGTGTAATTAATTTATTTAACTTCTCGATCAACTCAACATGACCCAACTCCACCTCTCCACCTTTCCAATTTATCAAAAATCCTCGATCACAAACTTTCATAAACTCCAAGTCGGTCTCCGAATCACCAACACCAACAACCTTACCCCAATCACTCTTAATACTCTCAACAAACTTCCTCTTTGCTTTACCGTTATAGAATTTCTTTACGTCCCAGCTTTCTAGGTCAAACAAAGAACATTCGTACCACTTTACCCCAAGAATTTCAGACAATCGACTTACAGTTAACTCGTTGCTACCGCTAAGTATCATTACTTCATTTCCGGACTTCTTAATATCCTCAATAACATCCTTAGCACCCTGTATTAGTTTCGATTCAAAATCGTACTCATCCAATATCGCTCCATACTCTTGCAGATCCATCCTTTTATACAACTGAACTATAGCAGAAGTTCCTAACTCTGCTGCCCGATCATAGCTTATCAAGCCAATCTTAAAAGCTAATTGGACTAAAGATATATATGAAGTTCCAACAATCAATACAAACCAAGAGTGTTTTTTAAAATAAGTTCGCAAACCAGCGACAGAACTATACCCTTCATAGAGAGTATTATCGAGATCAAAAATGTATAGAGTCCTAGAAGAATTTTTCATCCATTGATTATACACTTTTAGAACATGTATGCTCGAGGATTATACCGTCCAGTAAAGTTAGAACCTGCAGGGTCTAACTCAAAATGAACGTGAGGACCTGTTGAGTTACCTGTTGAGCCCATCTGCCCGATAACCTGACCAGCAGCAACCTGCTGCCCTGAGCTAACATAGATATTTTTAAGGTGAGAGTAAGACGTCTGGAAACCATTCCCATGGTTAACGACAATAGTCCAAGCAAGCCCCGAACCTCCGTAAGTATTACCTAATGCTCCACACCAAGACTGACAACCAGCAAAAGTAACAGTCCCAGAGGCACTAGCTACGATGTTTGGTAAAGCTGGAGAAGCGATATCGATACCATTATGCCAACCACTATACCCGTTAGTAAGAACACCAGCACCACCTTGAACTGGCCATTGTAAGAACCTTCCCGAACTTGGATTACTCACAGTAACATTAGTTGTTGTAGCTGGAGGGGGCGGTGGAGGAGTTGGAGCAACAACACGACTCACTCCCAGACTTGTAGCTGGAGGAGGTGCAACTGCTACGACCTCTGGCTCAGGTAACTGAGGTCTCTCACTCTCTGGTAAAACACCATCAGGCAAGAAGATCTCCTCACCAACACTATCAAGCTCCTCGTCTTCACGTTTCTCAATAAAGTTTATGGTAGAAATATTCTGCGCGTTTGATTCGTATTTCTTAGCAATTGAAGCAAGAGTATCACCACTTTTTACTTCATAAAGAATTCCATCTCCAGGAGGGATAACCAGTTCATCACCAGGTTTAATCGAACTCTCATCAGCGATTCCATTAGCCCATTTCAGAGTATCCAATGACCTCCCCTTATCAACTGCAATCTGACTCAAAGTCTCACCTGCTTTAACGATATAAGTCTCACTGGCCAAAGTTAAATTACCAACTGCAAAATCAATTTCAGTTACCGTACTACCAAGAACAACTTTATCAGCGATTAACTCGGCTCGATTGAATTCACCTGCTTGAACTTGTTCAGTCAATATCTCACCTCGATAACTATTAGATACTAACAAACTAATCACCAATACAAGTATCAACCCCTGTAATGCAAACCTAAACCCATACCCTCTACCCCAAAATAACTTACTAATTGTCTTCCGCTTTATAAAATCAACCTGTATCCCAATTACCTCTATAAAAACACTTACCAATGTTGAAAAAACAACAACCCTCCTCCTGAGGTAATTAAACAGGTCAACAATGAAACCAAAAGGTGCAAACTTACTTCCAAATAAATTCGACTTTTTCTTTATTGAATTTTTAAATGAGAGATACTTAGTATAAAGAGGATTCTGGGGCTGGATATCCTCCAGGATACTACGCTGGGGATCATCATCCTCGCTAAAGGAGTCAACTAAGTCTTTAAAATGAAACTTTCTAAATGTAGGTCTGCCCGAGGCAGGATTTTCGTTATTTGTCATAACTGCACTAATTATACTACAGATTGCTGATTTAAATCCAAATCTAATTAAAATTTACGAAATCTTAACTTTTAACACTCGTACCTAAAGGTGAGAACTAAGCCTCACTCAACTTCGCTAAGAATTCTTCATTATCTTTAGACTTCCTCATCCTATCGATAAGAACTTGAGTTGGATTATCATGGTCAGGAAGCATATCGAGCATCCTTCTTATCCTCCAAGAATGGTTAAGGACTTCTTTACCAAGAAGCAACTCTTCATTACGAGTACTTGATTTAGTAACATCGATCGCAGGGAAGATTCTCTTTCTCTGCAAGTATCTATCAAGGTGCAATTCTTGATTACCAGTACCCTTAAATTCTTCAAATACCAAGTCATCCATTCTACTACCAGTTTCAACAAGTGCAGTTGCGATGATTGTTAAACTACCGCCATTTTCAAAGTTTCTAGCCGCACCAAAGAATCTCTTAGGAGGGAACAATGCAGCAGGATCAAAACCACCCGAAAGAGTTCTACCCGAAGTTGGCATTGAGATATTGTAAGCCCGAGCAAGCCTAGTAATACTATCCATCAAGATAATCACATTATCACCCCACTCTGCCATACGCTTTGCCTTCTCTAGAGCCATCTCAGCGACTTTACAGTTGTGCGCAGGAAGCTCATCAAAGTTAGAAGCAAAAACCTCACCTTTAACATTTCGCTCCATATCGGTAACTTCCTCTGGTCTCTCACCAACAAGCACAACCATAAGCTTAGCGTCAGGATGATTAGTACTTATACCGTGTGCAATCTCTTTCATCAACCAAGTCTTACCAGTCTTTGGTGGTGCAACGACCATCCCTCTTTGACCAAAACCTATTGGTGCTAAAAGATCAATTAAACGAGTAGAAACAACTTCAGGAGTAGTCTCAAGCTTGATCTGCTCATTTGGGAAAATAGGTGTCATCTTCCTAAATTGCTTCCTCTTAACCGCTTCCGAAGCTGGATGACCACCAACTGTATCAACTCTTAAGAGTGAAAGATATTTTTCTTTATCTTTAGGAAGTCTAGCAGGACCTGCAACTTGATCACCTCTTCGAAGCCCGAATTTTTTAATCTGCGAACCTGAGATATAAACATCATTTTCACTAGGAAGAACCCCATCAGTTCTAATGATACCGTGTGTATTATCCTTCATGATCTCAAGAAGACCCTCAATGAAGATGAACCCTTCTTTCTCAGACTGTTTTTTTAAAATTGCAATAATCAAATCCCTCTTTCTTAATTCGTTGAAATTCTCCATTTTCTCTTTTTTAGCGAGCACTCTTAACTCACCTACGGTTTTCTTCTCTAATTCTTTTAATTGCATATCTTTTTGGAAATATTAGTTATTTTGATCGTTCCTAGGATAAATATCTTAGAAATAATAATCTTGTGAAATACTCAATCTTTTAATGACTGTTTATGTAGTATAGAAAACTTAAAAAAAAGTGTCAATTGATTGAAAAAAGGGATCGGCACTGCCCCGACCGACCCCAATCACTAGATTCATTATATAAATCCACTGATTAGTACCTATCAAGAGCAGTACAGGTTGTTAATGACTTGTCCGAGGGCCCAGTACGAAGGGACTCTTCAACCAAACCCTGGGATAAACCATCAACTTATAGACAACTTATTTTTCAAGAACATACTAATATACCCCATATAAGAAGCCGTGTCAACCTTATAGCAACTATTTACTTACACACATCGAGTTAAATGCCTCTGAGAGCGCACTTATGCTCTAAAAAAACTTAAGCTGTTACGAAATGTATATGTCGAAATGATATGTTACGGTATATGTGGATAACTGCAGACAGAAGAAAGGGCGTTCAGAATTGAACACCCCTAAACAAGCAAATTAATGAGTAGACCCACCAGCCACAACACCACTATCAACGGCACCACTACCGACAAATGAATCATCAAGCGTATACTTAGCCTGTGAGGCCTCTAAGATATCAGAATCGGTAGGCTTAACAAAATCAAAATCAAAAACCTCTGTAATAAACTGACCTTTCTTCGCAGGAACAAGATTAATATGGGGATGCGGCGTCTGATTACCTGAAATATACGAGTAAACCATCTCGACACCATCAATACCCCTATAATGACTTGCAATCCTATGCGAGAACTCCATCAACTCACCCGCCTCAACTTGAGGCATATCCCACACATAGACCAGATCCTTACGCTTGGGAATAACAACAGTTTGACCCTCAAACTTCGCAAAGATATCAAGAAATGCCAAATACCCCTCACTCTCTGCGACCTTATAACATGGCAACTCACCATCAATTATTTTATGAAATACATTAGACATAAATCAACAACTTACAAATTATTCATTTTATTCTATCACAACGAAATCACAGGCATTAACAACCACGTCCTAAAAAGCCCTCCCTAGAAAAAACAAACTTACACCTTCCCAACATACCTAACCCCAGTCACTACCTCATAGCCAAGCCTCTTCCCCTCCTTCTCAACAAGATCTCTACCGACAGTCTTCCTGATCTCGCCAGTCAAACCGATCTCACCAACAAAGACTTTCTTGTTACTCACAGGATTATCTTTGACACTCGATTTAATTGCAGCCACCACCGCCAAGTCAACGGCAGGATCAGCGATATTTAAGCCACCAACCACATTTACAAAGACATCCTTATCACCCAAGAATACACCACCACGCTTACTAAGAACTGCGCACAGCATCTCAAGTCGTGATTTCTTAATACCATTTGCAACTCTCCTCATTGGACCTGCACCACCATCCCTCTCAACACATAAAGCTTGAACCTCGATAAAGACAACTCGACTCCCCTGAAGAGTCGCACTCACTACAGAACCAGATGCATTTCCATCACTTTGCAGGAAGACCTCACTTGGATTCGTAACTTCAACCATCCCACCACCAGTCATCTCAAAAACACCGATCTCATTTGTCGGACCGAAACGATTTTTCATACTTCGAAGTATCCTAAACGCATTGAACTTCTCACCCTCCATATATAGTACGCAATCGACAAGATGCTCAAGAACCTTCGGTCCTGCAATCGAGCCTTCCTTATTGATCTGACCAACGATGAGTATTGCAGTGTTATTATCCTTTGCAGCTCGCATCAAAGTCTGCCCTGATATCCTTACCTGAGAGATACTTCCTGGATAACCCCTTGAACGAGGTGATTGCAGAGACTGAATCGAGTCAATCACAACCATATCATAACCTTCATTTTCAATCATTGAAGCAATAGCATCTGTGTCGATCTCTGTTGTAACCTCCAATTTAGAACTCTCGGTGATACCCACTAGACGGTCGTATCTATTCGCAAATTGAGCTGAGGACTCTTCACCTGAAACATAAAGCACCTTCTTGCCTTTAGATAAAAGATCTGACAGTTGCAAAAGAATTGTCGACTTACCGATCCCTGGTTCACCCGAAAGCAAGATCACCTCACCCTCAACTATTCCACCACCAAGTACACGATCAAACTCACTAAAACCTGTACTTATCCTAGAATGGGAATCCACCTTTGCCTTAGCACCTTTTTTCTTCTTCGAGTTATAGAATTCGCTTATAACAAGCTTTTCAGCAGGCTTAGTCTGCAGAGAATTGTTATGTGACGCAGAAGATTTACTACTTTTAGTCGAGCTTTCTGTTTCAGCCAATTCTTCATAAGTACCCCACTCGTTACACGAGCTACACTTACCTTCCCACATAAGGCTTTGTGCCCCACAGTTGTTACATTGATATTTCATGATTTGATAGTTTCTATACCGACATCTATAGCAAGCTTAAGGAAATCCTTATCAGAAGCTAAAACAGGTATATCGAAGTATAGTGCAGCATTTGCCAAAATCAAATCCTCTAATTTACAGCGATGGGTTTCCTGCGAAAAGTAAGAAGACATAGCAATTTCGTAAATCATTGGCTCACAGTGGACTATTCTACTTTTAGCTTTAAGCAATCTAACCACTTTAGTAATTTGATTAAGTTCTAATGAACCTGACTCGAACTGATCAATCAAACCCGGGATATTCGAATCAAGAAGCCTGATCGATTCAGAATAATCATTCAATTTCCCTCGTAATAAACTACTAACTGAACTCCAATGCAACAACATGTCACCCATCACTCTTCTTAATCAATTTAGATGCACGCCTTTGCTTTGCTTTAAAATTAAAACTATTTATTAGCTCAGCAAGTGTCAGATCTTTCTTATCAACCTGGCTACCATCATCAACCACCCTCATCAAAGGCCTCAAAGCCTCAGTTATCAAATTACCCTTAGATATACCGTACTTACGAGCTAAAAAATCAACAACTTGAAACTGTGAATGAGTTAAACTCACAGTTCTATATTTTGAATTTGTATGTCTCACTATATATTATAATTAGTAATTACTAATTAGTCAAAATAATTAGATAATGACAAGAAACCGAAAAAGAAGAAAAATGAAAATTACGAATAATTTAATAAAGACAGCTCCTCTGGAGTATAAAGCAAAGAAAACCCGCAAACTTTATGAGCAAAAGCTATCGCATCTGATTCTGTTGCCCCACCCAAAAGCGAGTGAACAAATGCTGCAACAAATATCTCCCCCGAACCAGTAGAATCAACTATATTATCAACACCAACCGTAGGGACACTAAAGTCAAATGACCTAGGATTGATTACAATTGCACCCTTTGGACCCTGCGTCATAACTATCTTAGCACCAGATAACTCGACCCATCTACGATACTTTGATAATGGATTAGCTACATCCTCATCTGAAAGGACACAATAATCGAAAACTGAGAAGACATCCTCAACCTCACTATCTGAAATCTCTCGTTCAACAACCGCCTCACCTTCAAAATCCCTAAGCAGACCTTGAGGCACCAGTACCTTTAAGCCTTGAAAACCACCAATTAACCCGAGATAAGCTTTTAATTCATATGGCCTCAAGGTACCAAATATTAACCCATCATACTCACTGAGACTCGATAAAAGCTCATCCATTACACCTTCATGTTCATCAAAACCAAACTGCGTATTCAAAATCCAACTCAA
Organism: Candidatus Dojkabacteria bacterium; assembly: GCA_020630115.1. Lineage (GTDB taxonomy): Bacteria > Patescibacteriota > Dojkabacteria > SC72 > JAHDCA01 > JAHDCA01. Next base: position 8,070 of record JAHDCA010000037.1, read on the forward strand.
GGCCGCAATTTGCACGGAAAGTGCAAATCCCATTGCCGTAGAAGGCAAACTTAAAATACTAAAAAACGAATTCGATAATTGTTTTTGTGCGGTTCTCATGCTATTGGTTTAGTCTTGTTTTAAAATAAGGGCAGAGCGGGCAGGAATTTGTGCTTGCCCTGTTCGAAGGGTCGTGATTCCTGTTTCGTTAATTTCATCTCCGCGTACGACTATTGTCCATGCGCCTGCCGGCAAATCAAACGCTTGTGCTTTTGTTCCACCATTAAATAGAACCATAATCGTTTTCCAAGAATCGCCATTCGCATGTTCGGTCAGTTGGTAACCGACTAATTGAGGCGCAGGCATCGGCAAAAATTTCAAGTGCTGATTAATCATCGCCGTGGTCGGCAAACGGAAAGCGGGATGATTTTTTCGGAGCTGTACCAGCGAACGATAAAAATCAAAATTCGCTTTATATTTTGTTTTTCGAGTCCAGTCAATTCGATTAATTTCGTCAGAAGATTTATAAGAATTTTCTTCTCCATTTTTCGTCCTCAGCAACTCTACACCTGCGTGTAAAAACGGTACGCCTTGAGATGTCATCACCACCGTATTACACAATTGATGCATCTTAATACGTTCTTCCTCACTATCGTCAGGATTTGAATTCAGCAAGCGATCAAATAAGGTGTGAT
>JAHDCA010000038.1 GCA_020630115.1 Candidatus Dojkabacteria bacterium
AGTTGTTTGAATGCCAATGCTTCTTCAAGTGCGTTTAAGTCTTTTCTTTGGACATTTTCGAGGATTGCAACTTCCAACATCTCTTGAGGAGAGGCTTCTTTAAGGAGAACAGGTAGCTTTTTTATACCAGCTAATTGACTGGCTCTATAACGCCTTTCACCTGCGACGATGAAGTAGCCTTCTTTATTATCATCTCTTTTTGTAACGATTAGTGGACTTATTACACCTTTCTCTCGGATTGAATCAGATAATTCGATCAAGTCTTCAGGGCTGATGCTCATCCTTGGCTGGTACGGATTTGGCTCGATTAAGCTTATATCAACATCCGGAATAAAAGGTGAGTCTTTACCTAGAGTTTTACTGCTTTCTTGAATTAATGCATCTAAGCCTTTACCTAATCCTGCCATATTTATTTCATTAATAATTAATTAAAACGTTTTAAAAATTCTTTTGCAAGATCTGAGTAAGCTTTAGCTCCAGTGGAATTCGAATCATACTCAAATATATCTTGTCCGTAACTTGGTGCTTCAGATAGTCGAACATTACGAGGTATTGCTGTTTTAAACAACTTCTCGGGGAAGTAATTCCTCACCTCAGATGCTACTTGAGTAGATAATTTGGTCCTACTATCAAACATGGTAAGGATCACACCACCTATATCCAGTTGAGGATTAACATTCGATACAAGTTCTTTGGTTTGTAGAAGCTGGCCAAGGCCTTCTAAAGCAAAATACTCGCATTGGATTGGGATTATTATGAAATTTGCTGCGGTTAAGGCGTTTATAGTGAGAAGTCCAAGTGAAGGAGGGCAATCGATAAATACATAATCAATCTTTTCTTGAAACTTGTTGATTGCATTTTTAAGAATTGATTCCCGGGCTAGTAGATTTACCATCTCAATTTCTGCGCCGGCAAGGCTTAAATTTGCTGGGACTAGGAAGAGGTTAGGATTTGATGTCGTAACAAATACTTCGGAAAGATTTTTATTACTTACAAGGACATCATAGATACTTGGCTTTTCAATATTTGCCTGTCTATCATACCCAAGTCCAGAAGATAGGTTACCTTGTGGATCAAGATCGATCGTTAAGACCTTTTTACCTTTAGATGCTAGGGCACTTGCCAAATTAATAGTTGTAGTCGTTTTACCAACTCCACCTTTCTGATTTGCAATTACAAAAACCCTCATGAAACAATTATAGCAACTTTAATAGTCAGGTGTTGTGATATATCTGAGATCTTCAAAAGGGAAGTATACAACCCAACTTTTTGCTTTGATCTGATCAAGTTCGATTGGTCCAAATTCCCTAGAGTCAGAACTGCCTGGTCGATTATCACCCATTGTGAAGTAGTGTCCTGCAGGTACTTTGAAAGAGTCTCCATTATCTTTAAGCGATGATCCACCGTTAGTATAGACTGATGAATCCAGATATTCTGATTCATCAAGTTGTGAGCCATTTAGGTGAACTATACCGTCAACGATTGCAACAGTATCACCAGGAAGACCGATAATTCTTTTGATAAGGTCTTGCTCATTGGTGTGTTTGAAAATTATTACATCGCCTCGGCTTGGCTCTTTGAATTTATAAACGATTTTATTTGCGATTAAATACTCGCCATTTATATATGTTGGGAACATTGAGCTTCCTACAACCTCATGTGGCGTGATTAAGAAAAGGTATAGGACAACACAAAGTGCTAATGCGACAACTATTGCTTCGATACTTTCAAATAGGAAACTTCCGACTCCTCCAAGAAATGATGACATTTTCTGGACATTGTTTTCCTCTTGTTCTTGAGGTCTTTCGTACATAATTAGATTTTAATATTACACATACAATATAGCAGATATATCGTTAAGGATTAATGAAGAGTTGGCTCAACAAATTCAAAGTAATCTTCTAGCCCCCAATTGTCTAGTCTAAGTGGTTGATCTCCGCTACTTCTTGGTGAGTTCTTCATCTTTAAATCGATTATGAATTCATCTTCTATGATCAGAAACTTATTGCCAATCGAATTTTCACGAATTTGGTATTTTAGATCTGAAAGTGGTTTTTGTATCCCTGTATCTGAAAATTTATACGTTATCAACTCGCCAGTTGGGTAAGTTATCGAAATTAGTATTCGACTCTCAGAGCTCTCTCTTTCTATAACATAACCTTCTGGGACGTTATCGATACCTAACTCATAATAATAACTTTCATCTGAAATTCTATCTTTGTAAAACTTTAATCTCCCATTACCAAATTGTGATATAGCTCCGATATACTCAAAGTCTCCTTTCTCTATCAAGTTGTTGATATTAAGTACTCCAACTTCGAAGTCATATGTATTTGACATTAATAATAAGTCGCTGATCGGATCTTGGGGGTTTAAATCCAATATCTTATTTTCGGAGATGAGTATTTTATGGTGCTCGTCATAAAAGAGGTTCTCATGAATGTCATCATAATAAAAAAAAACCGAAATTCTCATGAATTAACTTGTCTCCTGATCCCTTGTCATTAATACGAACTTTCAAGAATGGGTCAGCTTGAAATCCTCCAGTTGAATATAGTTCAAAGTAGATATTGTAATTTGGGTGGTTAATTGGAACCTCAACTGTATCGATAATTTTGTTACGGTCAACTATCATATCCACGTATAACGGTATTCCAATTACTAGACCTCCAACTATTGGTGGTCCTGAGATCGTACATAAAAAAATTACTAAAACAGTTAACGCAATCCCAATTGGGCTCCTTTTAAGTCTATCCTTGGTTTTCACCTTGGTTTCAGTTTATAAATTAATATATAATCGAGTATGAAATTATACTTGATATCTGGAGGTGCGACGCAGGCATTAAAGAAGAATCTTTTCTCTAAGAAGTTAATTGCTCATGGAATTAAGAAGATGCTCCTGATTTGTTTTCACCACACTGCTGAAGATGAAAAATTTCTTCAGTATATGAAAGAAAGGGATTGGGAGGGGGTAAGTACTGAAGTAGATATCTTTTCAAAGGAAAAATTTCTTTCGGGAGATGTTGACCTTTTGGAATACGATTCTATTTATATTGCAGGTGGACTTGCCAATGTCTTTATGGACTTTTATCGTAACTCAGATTTTGGTAAAGACCTGATCGACTGGTTTAAACGAGATAAAGGTATTTATTTTGGAGCGAGTATGGGGACAATATTATTGTTTGAGAAAGCTCACAGTGAATCTGAAGCTGATGTTATTCACAAATCAGTTTTCCTCGATGATCTTTTAGGATTTATTCCAGCGATATTGCCTGAAGTTCACTATAGCCATTTAGAATACTCTAAGTTACTTTATGATAGGCATATGTATACTTTAAAAGATAATCCTGAGCTTAAAACTGGGATGATAATGACATCTGATTGTATCCTAGAGATTGATACTGAAGATCTATTAAAGTTTAAAATTTTAAATGGTTCCTATATCACAACAACTTATTATGACAAAATTTAAAGATAGAGAAATTACTAGTATGCGAACAGGGAAGCAGATATTTTTTAGGCTGTTCAATTATGAAAATCTAAAACCAGAGAAAGTATTGTTAATGCTTGGTGGAGACGGGAATGATAGTGCTAGATTTAATGAAGTAAGCTCATCAATCGCAGGTACTTTTAATAACTCTGTTGTGATAAATATGTCTTTCTCGGGTGTCGAAGATGAGGATAAAGGTGATGCATATAGAAGCGTTGATGAGCTTAGGGATCTATTAGATTATTTGGCAGAATCTTATGGAGATATTGACGTATATGGATGGACAATCTCGGCTGGTGCATACGCCTTTACAATGGCTTCTCTTGATAAGGTTGCTAGTAAAAACATAAAGTATATTTGTTTTATAGATCCAATTGATTCTTATATAGACAATCCTAATGTATATTGGTCTGGTCATGAAAGTTATGAACCTGAGTCAAAGACAATAAGTAGTTTGTGGAAAGAATTAGAAAGTGAGATGCTGATCGATATAGTTCCATTGGTATTAAAAGAAACAGATACAGTAAACTATATTGAAGATATATCATTGGTTCCAGAATCCAAAAGATTCCCAAGGATAAACCAAGACGCGGTTCGTAGTCACTGGGAACATATCCCGAAAGCAAATCATGGTATGTATTTTGAGATAGGCGATGTATCACATAAATTCGATAAACGTGGAGACATCGCATACAATATTGCGCGTATCTCAACATTCCTTACCAGAAGGATTGTTGAAGTATCTATGTTAAATAACTTGAAAGGGTAAGCTACATTTGAATTATAATTTTCTCTGAAATCTTTGTTTCAGTATCAAATATAACGAATGTTTGTTCTGCAGTTGCATGACCTTGAATCTCACCTGGGTTTAATAAGATAGTTCCATTTATATCACTAATTTCAAATGTATGGTTATGAGCATAAATTGCAAGGTCGAAAAGGTTAGTATGAGCTGCAATCTCAGTGATTCGCGGGTAATGATTCATAAAGATTCTTACTCCATCTATCTCTTTTTCAAATATATCTCCATGAAGAGTAATCTTATCTGAGGCATCCATTTTTCTCGTTAGTACGACTTTTTCTCCTTCATTATTTCCCCATACAAATTCAACATTTCCATTGAAAGTCTCTAATGCTGCAACTCCAGGTGGAGAATTAAGATCACCTGCAAAGAGTAAGACTTCACATCCGGCTTCATTTGCTTGCTTAATCGCATTCTCCAATGCAACATAATAATCGTGACTATCAGCCATAATTGCAATTTTCATATAGTAATTCTAAAAAGTTATATAGTTGATTTTACCAGATTTTAATCCTCGTAACCCTTTTTCTGAATCTCATAAGTCTCTTTGTATACTCCATCAAGTTTCATCAGTTCCTCGTGCGATCCTTGTTCGATCATTTCACCTTTGTCGATAACAATAATCTTACTAGCATTCCGAACTGTGCTAAAGCGGTGTGAGATGATTATGATTGATTTGTCTTTAGCGTTTACTTCTTTTTCTGAATCAAAGATATTGTTAAAAATTTCGTACTCGGACTTAGGGTCGATAGCGCTTGTAGGCTCATCAAGTATAAGGATGGGTGCATCTTTGTAGAATGCTCTAGCCAAAGCGATTTTTTGCCACTGTCCAACACTTGGTTCGGTTCCACCGGTGAATCTTTTACTTAGGATTTGTTCGTATTTGTTCTCGAATTCATTTATCACTTCATCAGCTCCTGACATTTTTGCTGCAATTTTGATATCTTTAAGATCAGTTGCTTCGATTAAACCATTATCACTTAACGAATTGCGATTTACATTACCCATACCGATGTTTGTTGCAGCGTCAAAATGATAACGAATAAAGTCCTGAGACAGTAGTGCTATATACCTATACCAATCATTAACATCTAACTCTTTGATATTCGTTCCATTAATTAGAATCTCGCCTTTTGTTACGTCATAGAAACGACAGATTAGTTTAATGAATGTTGACTTACCGGCTCCGTTCTTACCCACAAGCGCGATATTATCTCCAGGGTTTATTTTGAAGTTTAAATTTTTGAAGATATATTTCTTAGTGTTTGGGTATTTGAACCAAACATTCTTAAACTCGATTAGAGGAGGTGTTGAGTGGTTTGAGTCTACTTTGGATGTGCCGTTAATAATCTTGTTTTTAATGTCTAAGACGTTAAAGATCTCTTCAGAGAATTTTATGTATCCAGATAAAGTCGAAACCTCAGTAATAAAATCTACTATAGCCATCCTGAATGAGAACATCGTCGATAAGTAAAAAGTGAATTCACCAATAGATAATTGATTATCTATTAGGCTGTTAGTTAAAGAATATATACCAATAGAGAAACCTAAAAAGTTAACTAAGTTTGCAAGATGTAAGTATTTTAGAAATCTCTTAGTTACTATTACATATCGTTCTTGAATTTTACCGTAGCTCTCAATAGATTTTTTAACTAGGTATCTTCTCGATTTAAAAACTTTTATTTCCGTTACACTCTTCTCATGATGCAGATTAGCTGACGTTTCCTTAAATTCCCTAAGAGGTTCTTGGATATTCTTTTCTTCTTCCCACGATGCGTTAACATGTAGCCATTTCTGTATTGCTAAAGGAATAACAAGTACAAGTAATACTGTTGCTATTTTGAAGTCATATAAAAATAAGATCGATAAACTCAGTAAAAATGCAATTGACTTCGCAAGTAGTCTTAATGATAGTTTAATTAAGCTGTCAGGTACCCATCTATAATTATCTTTTGCTACGTTTATACTATTGTTTATTGAAGGTGTTTCGAAATTCTCCAAATCTAAGCTCGAGATCTTCTCATTGAATAATTTGGTAAATAAAACACGTGCCCTTATTCTTATAATATCATTTGAAAGACCAAGATATCCGTTTGCTATGTTATTAAGTAGTAAAGTCCCTAAGTATGCACCTACAAATATATAAAGATTATTTTGAACTATATTTTGCGCACTTCCTGTATCAATGATTTTTCCCATTAAGTAGTTTCTTAAAAAAACTACATTGTTAAGATAAATTATTAAAACCCAAAATGACATATATGGGGTTAAAAAATTCTTCCATGCTAGTTTATGAAGATCTAGAATGATCCGGAATGATTTCTTTACTGGAGATAGGTTTAGTGAGAAATTCATTGTTTGGTATTAATTGGCACCGCTACGGGGAAACTTCTCTCAACTTGATTCGCTAAAAGCTCATAAGTTTGCGAGGGTTAATTCTTTGATTCTCAGCAAGCTGATCATGCTTGAATTAACACGAACCTAACACTTAGTGTTGGGTTCTCAACCCGTATAGAAATACCAATTAAAGATATCAATTGGGATTAATATCTTTAATTGGCACCGCTACGGGGAATCGAACCCCGCTTTCTAGGATGAAAACCTAGTGTCCTAGCCGATAGACGATAGCGGCACAAAGTGGCATTATTTTATCATAGATTGCCAAGAAGTTATAGATTTTTAAGAACTTTTTCTTCTTTTTTTCAAGAAGTCTCTTTCTTCTTCAATACTCATTCTTCTAAAAAGATTTGAGGACTTATCGAGCAGGAATCTTCTTTTACATTTACATTGGATCATCTCCTTTGTCTCTGTATACTGATCTCTTTCTTTTGATTTATCTAGAGGAGTAGTACAACCAGGACAAAGCCTTCTGTTAAGAAGTACAACTTGGAAAGGTTCAAATGCTTTTTTAATCATAATTTCGACTTGTAAATGGTGCTGAGGAGAGGAGTCGAACCTCCACACCCAAAAATTAGGTACATGGGCCTAAACCATGCGCGTCTGCCAGTTCCGCCACCTCAGCATTATTAATTCTAAAAAGAACTTTGTTATTATACATCATCTAGGCTCAAATCAAAATCCTCAATTATTATTTTATCATCTTGAGGTGCAAGAGACTCTTGAGCAAGCTCATAATAGGTGGCTCTCCCGACACCTTTAGGCTCAATATATCCCTCTTTCATTAAGTTTTTAAGATCTCGAAAAGCAGTCATGAAAGATACTCCAAGAAGCTTTCTAGCTCCATCTCTACTGATTCTCTTATTCGTCTCTAAGAATCTTAATATCTTTAGCTGTCGAGGACTTAGGACATCACCAAGGTTAACTTTGCGGACAACTGTCTGATCGTGAATTCTTAACAAGTCATTTTTGAGAGATATATACTGTTTTAGTGTGCTGTATAAGCAAGCTTCAATAAATGGTGTTAGTTCATTTTCGGATTTGGAAATTTTGAAGCTATTCTCTAGATCACTTCCAAGAAAGTAAAATACCTCATATAGATTGAGGTTTGCATCGGGATTATATCCTTTGAGGTATAGATTAAGTTGTAATAAAGAGATTGCAGTAAGTTGATTTCCGCAAAGCAAAGGGGACTTATCGACAAATTCAAAAAGGAAAATAAACGATTTAATTAACTCGTTATAATTTTTAGTTTCTTCAAAGAGCCAGCTCGAAGATTCTTGTGCGAACGATTCAAGCTTTAGGTTAGGATAATGAGATTTTAATCTAAACCATGAATCGAAAAGATCTACTGGAAGTTCGGAAAGCTTTCTAAACTTACCGTATTCACCTATTGAAAGAATGTGTTGGTAAAGGAGTTTATTGAAATGTTTAACGATCTCATTAGAGTTTTTAAGCTTCTCGCCTGAGCTATGATTGTGAATTAATTCCTGTACGTTTCTAATATTGGCATAAATAAGCAAGTTAGACTTCTTCGTCGGGATCACGTGACCATCAACAATCTTCTGCGAATTATATTCTCCAAGGTCTGTATCAATTAGCTTACTAGCACTTCTTATAATTTCAATATTATTATCTCTTCTGAACTCTCTTTTTGTCTTTGCAGGAATCTTTATGAATTGAATTTCAGTTAAGATCTTTTCAATCCTAACAATATACTTGAGTATAAGTGAAGTGATTTGAAAGCTTTTATGATTCATTAAGAACTAAAGCTTC
>JAHDCA010000039.1:0-6871 GCA_020630115.1 Candidatus Dojkabacteria bacterium
ACGATAATAAATATAATAATTTTTTATGCATTCTCAAATTTTATAATTTATAGATTAACTAAGTACATGGTCGCTAATGGATAATAACTTCAGAATCACAAAAGTAATATTAAGATCTGAAATTGACAGAGTCATGAGCTATAAAGCATCGACACTTGCCTCAATGTTTTTTTCAATACTGTCGACTATAGTGTTCCTGCTTGTCTGGTGGCTACTATACAACCAATACGAAGAGATCAATGGATACCGCTTTGAAGACGCTTGCCTCATGCTCGGAACTATCTGGTGCGTGTTTGGAATCGTTCATACTTTCCTTGGCGGTATTGGAAGAACACCTGATTATGTTCAAAGAGGTAACTTTATCGAATTACAACTGTTTCCATATCCATCCTTCTTACTCTTGAGTTTGAAAGGCCTGAGGATCGCAAGCTTTGCTGACCTAATATTGGGAATCGCGAGTTTGGCATACTACTTCAGCGTAGGTGGCGGAATAAACATCTTTATCTTAATCGGTATAATAATCTTCGCAGCAGTAGGAATTTACGGATTCTATCTCTTGATGGGAGCTCTAACACTCTTCTTCCCTGGCGCAGGGTTTGGAATAATGAACGCATTCTGGTCAGTCATGATCGGACCGAGCTTCTACTCGTACGGGAACTTCCCAAGAGCTTTAAGGATATTCTTATGGTTCACTTCTACGATTCCTGTGATCGTATTGCCCATTGAGGTAATTAGAGGGACATTTAGTATGCAGTGGCTGGTCGTTAGTTGGGCAGTTAGTTGCTTCGTACTTTGGCTAGCGGTATTTACTTGGGTCAAAGGCGAGAAGAGGGTTGAGAGTGGGAGTTTTTGAGATTGAACGTTTTCTATTATTCAAAATAGTTTCGATACAAAGAGTTAATCTTCAGGTGTGTATGTAGAATCATCAATATTGGCAGGTAGAGAAGCCTATAGTATAATTAGGCATGCTTAAAAGGAGAAGTTTAAATAAAAAGTTAAATAAATGGGAAAGGCTTCAAAAGAATTATCAAGAGAGTGAACGTAAACCCCACTTCATTCATGGCTGTGCTTTAATTGATGCCGAGCCATCATCACCTGACGGTGCTCCAAATCTATATGGCTACGAGCTATATATAAGCCCATTTAATGAAATGGATCCTGCTAGAGCAAAGTCGAAGTACAAAGAGTATGGCTTTAAAACCATAGATGCAAAAGCATTAATAGCTTACGATACAATTTCCGTCGTTCGATTACTCAGAGGAAATAGAGATAGCAGAGTACCTAATTCATCATTGGTCTTATGCGAACCAACAAACGAAGGCATCTCTAGACTTTTTTCAAATGTATTCAATATTCCTCATATGACTACAAATGTTTACGGTTCAATACCAGTCTCATCCATTCTAAATTATAGTAATTCTAATGGAGTTAAGCTATATAGCTCATTATTGAATACTTTAAAATTCTAGTGAGTAGAAGTTATATAATTCCTTAATTATCAATCCCGACTAAACACTTGTATTATTCACTAACACAAAAAATTAACTACATACTTTTCTCAATATCATAAATGATCCATGATTTATGATTGACTCATTCAACTTTTTCCTCCACACCAGCCCCAATCCCCGCTATAATACAACTATGAAATTCACAAACCAATCAGTAACTGATGCTTTTGAGACTCTTCAAGGCCACATAGAACAAAACAGCTTGGATAAGAAGATTCTTATGCATCCAGTATTTAAGGAGCTATACGGATCACTAAAATCCGCAAAGCCAGAGAGTAAAGCTAGCTTAGGTAAAGAGATTAATGAGCTTAAGAACTATTATCAGGAACAATTAAAAGAACAATCTGAGAATCAGTCATTTGCTCTTAAAACGCCAATCGACGTGACAGCAGATATGGATCTGAACCAGGATAGGATTTTGACAAGCTCAACAAAAGGTTCGCTACATCCAATCGTCCAGGAGAGTAAAAAGATATATGAGATCTTTAAGGGAATGGGATTTGATATCGTTGAGAGCAGACAACTTGATAATGATTACAATATGTTCGAAGCTTTAAACTTCCCACCAGATCACCCAGCAAGAGGGGATTATGATAGTTTTAAAACTGAAGAAGGATTGATACCACCAGCACATACATCAACGATGCAAAACCGAGTGATTTCAAGCAAACCAGGAGATGTTGCGGCTATTATTCCAGGTAGGGTATATCGAAACGAAGCTACAGATGCAAATCATGAACATACTTTTTATCAAGTAGAGGGAGTTTTTGTTGGTAAAGATATCTCGGTTGGTAATATGTTTGCGACATTTAAGACATTTTTAGAGAAGTACTTCGAGATGGAGATAGATACAAAGATGCAGCCAGCCTTCTTTCCTTTTACTGAGCCAGATATTGAATTTTTAATGAGTTGCCCATTCTGTAACAAGACAGGATGTAAAGTCTGTGGACATGGCGGATATATGGAGATCGTAGGTTGTGGAATGATCCATCCTAACGTTTTGAGAATGGCGGGGAAAGACCCTGAAGTGTATACAGGATTTGCTTGGGGATTTGGGCTTGATCGTCTAGTTATGATTAAGAATGGTATCGAAGACATCAGACATCTTCACAGTGGGAATTTAGATTTTTTGACTCAATTTTAGAAAGGATTAACTATGAAAATTTCATTAAACCTAGTAAAAAAGTTCATCGACTTAGGAGACTTACCTGTTCAACAGATCGCCGATCAAGTTCACACGCAGATCGGTGAGGTTGATGGCGTACAGTACCTAGGAGATAAGTATAGAAACATCATCATTGGAGAGATACTTAATGTGCAGGATCACCCGGAAGCAGACAAACTAAATGTACATAAAGTAGCAATCTCACAAAGCGAAGAAGTTGTAGTTGTTGCAGGTGATAAGACACTCCAAGTAGGAGATAAAGTGGCTTACATACCACCTGGAACTGTAGTGCCTTCAACTCATGGAACACCTGAAGAGTTCAAAATTGCTAAAAGAGAGATCCGGGGTATCGAGTCAAACGGTATGATGGCCTCTGAAGCTGAGTTAGACTTCGGTGATGATCACTCTGGCGTAATGACTCTCCCAGTTGAACTAGAAGTCGGCGCACAGCTAATTGATATCTACGAGCTTGATGATGTGATAATTGAAGTTGATCCTAAAGCAGTTACAAATCGACCAGACCTATTTGGTCATTTAGGTATCGCTAGAGAATTTGCGGGGATGTTTAATTTAGATTTCTCATCACCTCAATGGTACAACCAACTAAATCTTGTAATGCCTGATTCATTACCTGAAGTAAAGATTGACAACCAAGTCCCAGACCACTGTAATAGATATAGTGCAATAACGATTTCGAACACTCAAGTTAGCAAATCACCACTGGTTATTCAATCTTACCTAAACAGACTAGGAGTTAAGTCTATCAACAACATAGTAGACATAACAAACTATATCGCGATCACAACAGCTCAACCGATGCATGCTTATGATATGGACAAGATTGTAGCTAAATCAGGATCATCACAGATCATTGTGAGAAAGGCGATTGAGGGTGAAACCATCACGTGTTTAAACGATAAGACTTATGAATTAAGTACTGAAGATTTAGTAATCGCTGACAAGTCAGGACCAATAGGGATCGCTGGAGTTATCGGTGGAAGAGATACAGAAGTTGATGAGAATACAAAGACTGTAATGTTTGAAGCAGCAAATTTCAATATGTACACGATACGAAGGACATCCATGCGTCACGGTATATTCACAGACGCAGTTACAAGGTTCTCTAAGGGACAAGACCCAGACAAGTGTGACAAAGCAATCACTGAAGCTGTACGTATGGCAGAGCAACTCTCGGGGTCTCAGGTCGTTTCTGAGCTAACATCTGACTACCCAATAGTAAGAGAGCACAGAACAGTCACAGCACTATCAAGCTTTATCAACCTCAAGCTCGGTACAAACCTCCCAACTTCAGAGATGGTAAATATTCTTAATAAAGTTGAGCTCTCAACGATTGTAATAAATGAAGGACAAGAAGATGAGACTCTGCAAGTAACAGTTCCGACTCATAGAAATGACATTCACATCCAAGAGGATTTATCTGAAGAGATCGGTAGACTACACGGTTATCACAACATCCCGCTAACCATCCCAGCAACAACAGTTGCACCAGTACAGATAGACAAGATGCTTCAACTCAAACTTGATATCTCAGATTTACTAGCCTCAAGCGGAGCTAACCAATTACTAACTTATAATTTCATCTCAAGTAAATTATACGAGAAGCTGAACCTGGATCTCTCAAATTCTTTTAGAATCAAAAATTCAATTTCACCAGAACTTGAATACATGCGACCTCACATCATGCCAAGTTTACTAGAGAAGTTGGCAATGAACTCTCGTAAAAATTACAGTAGATTCACTCTTTTTGAAGCAAACAAAACGCATTCAAAACACGAGATGATTCAAGGAGACAATATCCCAGTTGAGAAGAATAAATTAGCTATTACTTTTACTAATTCAGACAAGAAATCGGTTGCGAGTCCTTTTTACGATATTAAATTTTATATAAATCAGATCGCTACTCAATACTCATTAGATCTTGAGTATGAGATAATCACTCCTGAGTCAGAAGTTGAGCTCGAGCATGACATCCAAAAGATCTTCGAATCAAATCGAAGTGCAAAGATTTACGCTCATGGGGTAGGTGAAAGAGTATTGATTGGATTTTTAGGTGAGTTATCTCAAAAAGTGATCAACAACTTCAAGCTAAATAAGAATTCTTGTGCAGCAGAGATCTACCTTGACGAATTAAACGAGATAATCCAAGTTAAGAAAGCTTCGAATTACAAACCAGTCTCTAGATACCAAGGAAGCTCGTTTGATATCACTTATGAGCTCAACTTAAACGACGAAGTCGCTGACCTTCTTGCTAAGATCAATAATCATAGTATAGAGATGCAAGAGCAAGTAAAATTTAACTGTACTTACATCTTTAACTCAGAAGGTGAAGATATAAAGAAAGTAACAATCCATTTCGAAGTCTCAGATAGCAGCCAAACTATTAATAGCCAAAGAATTCAAGAGATCATAAATATCTTCGAGAAGATTTAATACTTTAATTCATCTCGAAAATCAAATTAAATAGGCTCGCAAATGCGAGCCTATTTTTCACTAAGTATATTTCGGCAAATGACTTATGAAGTCTAATAATAACTACTAAGGTATGTTAATACTGATAGGAAGACTTGTATGTACTGCTCCAGAGCTATCAAGAGCAACAGCCGTCACATTATATGTCCCCGTAGTAGCTGCTAGATCGTTCCAGTTATATGACCAACCATCAGAGCCATCAGTGTCTACTGATGTGGTTGAATAACTTCCAGCAGCACTAATCTGAAAGGTCATTTGAGTAACTGTTTCAGACCCACTTGTTACAACAGAACTTGCAGTAAAGACAACTGGAATCGGAGCAGAAGATCCACCAGAAGGTGAGTCAATACTCACAGTCATAATGCTGGGAGGCGCGACTGGTGCAACACTGATATTCATTGTTCTTTCACCTGATAGACCTTGATCATCCGTTGCCTTTGCTTTGATAGGGTAGTTTTGAGCCGTCACACCTGCTGGAACTGTGATAGTCGTAGAGTAGGGAGCACTAGTATCTACTCCCACTGAAGAACCGTTATAGAAGAATTCTACTTGAGTTAGTGGGCTAGATGATAAAACGTTAACCTCAACAGCAACAGCGTCACCATAGTCATACGGTCCTATGTTAGTAGGTTTAATAAAACTAACTTCAGGCTCACCATTTCCACTGGCACCAATTGGAAGGGGGCATACGCCTTGTCCAAGCTCACCAGCAGGGATAGTAATCTCCTGTGATTTGAAGTAGAAATTATTAAATACATTCTGCTGAGCTCTATTTTCAAGATCGAAAGCTAGATATGTAACAGTCTTAAGCAATCCATTATCTGGGTCTATGCCATTTTGAGCTTCGTATGACTTAACCTGAGCGATATTAGTTGGGATTAGGTTGTTAGACCTACAAACCTCGTAAACATCTCTTGTATCGGGAGAGGGTGCCTTACCTTCAACATAAACAACTGTTTCCTTATCACATTTAGAATTAGAATTTGCTGCTCGTCCTGTATCGATACATATAGAAGTTTGTAGAACTCCAGAAGGCCTAGCATATGACTCAGGCACATATTTATCAGCTACTCTAGACATAAAGTCATGAGCTGTTGGTAAAGCGGTCTGAGATCCGTATCCATTACCTAATTCGGAACTATCATTATTACCCATCCAAACACCTACTGTGAGGTTTTTATGGAACATCATAGTTGTAAAGTCTTTAGGTCCATTAGTCGTACCTGTTTTGGCACAAAGGTTTACGCCATTAAGAGAGTAGTAGGTACTGTCATTTCTACTGAAACCATTCAAATTACACAATATCCAGTTCAGTACGTACTGATCTCTTTCATCGATCACCTGTTTTCCTTTAGTTTGCTCAACTTCATTAATAACAGACCCATCCGGACCTGTGATCTTTAGAACAGCTGTAGTATCTCGTTGTACACCTTCTGCAGCAAAGATATTATATGCAGCAGTATGTTCAACAAGCTTTTGCTCACCTGCACCTAAAGCGAATGATAATCCAAACCGACTTCTATCTTCAAAAGTAGTCATGCCTAGTCTTTCAGTAAGATCAATTACAGAATTGATCGATGCTAGTTGAAGTGCATAATTAGCAGGGAGATTTCGGGACTCTTGAAGAGCTCTCCTCATTGTCATCATACCATTGAATCTCTTATCAAAATTATCAGGTTCGTAAGCACCAAAATCCCAATCTATA
>JAHDCA010000039.1:6881-8376 GCA_020630115.1 Candidatus Dojkabacteria bacterium
TATCATGCATCGAAGGCCAAGCACCGAATTGTTCAATAACTGAAAGATAAACGTAAGGCTTAAAGGATGAACCCATCTGTCTTAAACTTGTGGAGACATTAGTGTTTCCATCTATTCGAGGATCATCAGTCTGATTATAATCAACTGATCCAACCATAGCCAAGATCTGAGAATTTTCAGGATCCATTGCCACAAGTGATGCATTATTTGCATTCAGCCCTCTGTTAAGAACCCTCTGTACATTATCTTCAATTGTTTCTTCAGCAACAGCCTGTGTATCAAGGTCAATACTAGTGATAACTCTAAAACCACCGTTATATAAAGCACTAGGTTCATAGCCAAGTTCTGGTAACAACCTCTCTAGCTCCTCCTGCACGTAAAATACAAAGTGAGGTGCAGTTAAGTTTACATCTCCTGATGCATAGACTGGCTCTGTATTTTTAGCTTCTTCGATCTCCTCCTCAGTTACCCCAGTTCTATCTTTATACTTAAGCATTAGATCTAAGACTTGATCTCTTTTTCTCTCAGGACATTCAACTTCAATACCAATCCTAGGTGCACAAACAGAAGGCTTAGGGATAATACCAGCGATAATTGCAGCTTCACCAATTGTTAAGTCCTTAACGTCTTTTCCAAAGTAACTCTCAGCTGCTGCTGCATATCCATGATTAACACCACCAAGTGGTACCTCATTGATATACATCTGGAGAATTTCATCCTTTTCAAAGTTTTTCTCCATCTGCATCGTTACAAGCATCTCTCTTAGCTTCCTTCTTACTGTTTTATAAAAATCGTTTCTCTCAAAAGCCTCATCACCATAGATATCTTGAAGAATAGTATTACGAACTAGCTGTTGGGAAATTGTAGAAGCACCACATACACCACCTCTTTCACCATCTGAAACATAATTAAGTACACCTAAGAAACCGCACCTGATAATACCGACCATGTCTGTTCCTTGGTGATTATAGAAGTCTGAGTCCTCAGCAGAGAGTAGTGCCCATTTAACGTGATCAGGGACTTCTTCAATTGATATAAATTCTCTGTTCTCAGTATCGTAAAATCTAAAAAGTTCAACTTCACCAGTTCTATCGTATAGCTTAGTTGTTTGATTAGAATTTCTATCTATAAGTTTATTAGGGTCGGGTAGGGACTCTTGAAGGTTTTTAAGGTAGATCCCAAAGCCGATACTGGCTAGGATACCCAAGAACAAGAATACAAAAAAGATTGAAACAATTACTCTCCTAACTTTAAGCCAAATCTTCCTCTTGCTGGACTTAGAACCGTTTCTACTATTTACCCTGTTACGAGCTGTTTGCAACTTTCTATCACCATGAACAGTTCTAAGACCTACTGCACCAAGACGTCTTTTCTTCTTTGTGAACTTATGAATTGACTTATATTTCTCCCAGAAGTTTGTATAACCTGAAGAAGTAGGCTTCTTGGAGATCTTCTGAAACTTTGGTTTGCGAGTATTCTTGCCTTTACCAGCCTT